>DATIGQ010000085.1 GCA_035454605.1 Terriglobales bacterium | reverse complement strand
GTGAAGATCGCCTTCGGCACCGATACGGGTGGCTTTCCTTGGACCGAGCCCATGGCGCAGGAGTTCACGCGCATGGCGGAGTTCGGCATGACGCCGGCCGAGGCCATCCGCTCGGCCACCTCGCGCGCCGCGGAGCTGCTGGGCATGCAGGGCAAGCTGGGCGTGATTGCGCCCGGCGCCTACGCCGATGTCATCGCCGTCGCGGGAGATCCACTGAAAGACGTTCAGGAGCTCGAACGGGTAAAGTTCGTGATGAAGGACGGAAAGATCTACTCATGTGCGATCTGCGATATGCGATCTGAGAAGTAATCGCTCATATCACCTCGGCCGTGCTCGGCGGTCTCGGCGGTGAATCTTTTCATCCGCCGGCTATTGACACGCGGCCGTTCCGGAGCATAATGCAGGCTTCCAAATCGGCCAGGGAGGTGAGCTATGGGCATCCTGAAGCTGTGCGATGAAGCACCGGCCACCGTGGGCATGAAGGCCAGCGTGAAGGACGCCATCCAGGCCATGCTCGATCACCGTGTGGGTGCGGTCGCTCTGGTGGATGACCAGGGGCTGGTAGCCGGCATCTTCACCGAGCGCGACGTGTTGCAGAAATTCGCCCTCAGCGGCAAGGATCCTGCGCGCACTCTCGTCAAAGACTTGGCCACCACGCCGGTGGAGATGGCGGGCCTGGAGATGTCCGCCAGCGAAGCGCTCAACGTCATGCTGGAACGCCACATCCGCCACCTCCCCGTCGCCGACGCCAACGGCAGGCTGCTGGGCATTCTTTCTATCCGCAACCTGCTGCAGTCGCTGGTGGACGACCTTTCCCATCAACTGGATGCGCTGGAAACCTCGCTGACCAACGACGCCCAGGGCGGGTGAAGCATGTGCGCTCAGCGTGCGGTACTTGGGCTGTGCCTTGTCCTAGCCTCTTCTTGCTCTGCCTTCGCTGCTGAATTAACCGATGAACAGGCTCGATCAAGGGCAGTATCTGCCCTCCGCGAAAGATTAGGTGAGCACACTCTAGTCTTTCCTCGACGTAGTGAGCGATTTGAGGAGCAGTTTCTCGACTTCACGGCGTCTCTGGGGATTTACGTTTTCGAAGTGAGTCGTAATGGATGCCTGCCACGGCAGGAAAAGACTGCCGAGTGGTCGTGCGTTGTAACCGTGGATGCGGATCCTCGATGGTACGTCGCAATTTCGCGGTCCGATGGGCAAGCTTTTCTTCTTTCGGGCTTCGAGGATTCCGCCCAAGAATTTGGGCGCATGGCCAACGCACTAGGCGTTCGCTTGTCGACGGAGGACGAAGCACGAAACTATGTTGAGTTTTACCTTGAGCTCATTTCAGGGCCCGAAACGAGGTACGATGATCCCGCTCTTCGGCTTGTACACTCAGATTTCAGTGTAAAACAACTAGCAGAGAGCAACTTCCGTTCGGCCTACGGTTCTGAACGACATTGGCAGAAGGAGTTTGAAAGATGGTGGAAAGATTTCCTAGCCCAACGACCGAAGACTGACTTCGCTTCAACATCTCAAGCGAACGAGAGTGGATTCAAGGTTTCAGTCAAGACGCTAAGCCCTATCAGGTACTGGGTGATCGGACATAGGCTTCTGACAAAGGAGCCCGTCCTTCAGGAACACACGCTGACTATCAGTCGCGAAGGCAAGATAGAGTCAGTAGAGGTTCTCAGGCTTTTTCGACGGTAGCCTCCTTTCGTTCACATGATGGCCCGCGCTAGCCCACTGCTATAATCAAGAATTGCGCTCATGCAGAAGACGCTACCAGTGCGTTCCACCACCGTCCTGTGCGTGCGCCGCGATGGCGCCGTGGTCATGGCTGCCGACGGGCAGGTCACCGTCGGCCACGACGTCCTCAAGCACACGGCCAGGAAGATCCGGCGGCTCTACCAGGACAAGATCCTGGCCGGCTTTGCCGGCTCCACGGCGGACGCCTTCTCGCTCTTCAGCCGTTTCGAATCGAAGCTCGAGCAGGTCCATGGCAACCTGGGACGGGCGGCCGTGGAGCTGGCCAAGGACTGGCGCACGGACAAGATTCTCCGGCACCTCGAAGCGTTGCTTCTCGTTTCGGACAAGACCACGACCTACCTCATCAGCGGCACTGGAGACATCATCGAGCCCGATGACGGCATCGCGGCCATCGGCAGCGGCGGGCCTTATGCGCTTTCCGCCGCCCGCGCGCTCTACGAGCACACCCAGTTGCCGGCAAGAAGAATCGTTGAGGAAGCCATGAAGATCGCCGCCCGAATCTGCATCTATACCAATGAGCACATTACCGTGGAGGAGTTGTAAGCGTTCCGCCCTGTGGGAACTGAGCACGAGGCCATGGCCATCTACTTACCCGGAACCGCGGAGGAAGAACAGGTCGTCCTGGACGAGCTGACGCCGCGCGAGATCGTCAGCGAGCTGGACAAGTACGTCGTAGGGCAGAAGGCGGCAAAGCGCGCCGTGGCCATCGCGCTGCGCAACCGCATGCGCCGCCAGAAGCTTCCGTCGGACATGGCGGAAGAGATCATGCCCAAGAACATCATCATGATCGGCCCCACCGGCGTCGGTAAAACGGAGATCGCCCGCCGCCTGGCCCGTTTGGCCAATTCGCCCTTTCTCAAGGTCGAGGCCTCGAAGTTCACCGAGGTGGGCTACGTGGGCCGCGACGTGGAGTCCATGGTGCGCGACCTGGTGGAGATCTCCATCGAGATGGTGCGCGCGGAAAAGCTGGAGGACGTGGCGGACCGCGCCGAGCTCAACGCCGAAGAGCGCCTGCTCGACCTGCTGCTGCCGCCCTCCGCCCCGGGCTTTGGCGCCTCCGGCGACGGTGGCGAGAGCTACACCCGCAGCCGCGAGAAGCTGCGCCAGCAACTGCGCGAAGGCAAGCTCGATGACCGCGTGGTGGAGATCGAGGTCCGCGAGAAATCGTTCCCCACCTTCGAGATCGTCTCCAACCAGGGCGTCGAGGAGATGGACATCAACGTGAAGGACATGCTGCCCAACATCTTCGGCCAGCGCACCAAGAAGCGGAAGATGAAGGTCAGCGAAGCCATGGACTACCTGGTGCAGGAAGAGGAGCAGCGCCTGGTGGATATGGATCAGGTGCAGCGCACCGCCCTGCAGCGGGTGGAACAGAGCGGCATCATCTTTTTGGATGAGATCGACAAGATCGCCGGGCGCGAGAGCGGCCACGGCCCTGACGTCTCGCGCGAAGGCGTGCAGCGCGACATCCTGCCCATCGTCGAAGGCACCACCGTGAACACGCGCTACGGCATGGTGCGCACCGACCACGTGCTGTTCATCGCCGCCGGCGCCTTCCATGTCTCCAAGCCCAGCGACCTCATCCCCGAGCTGCAGGGCCGCTTTCCCATCCGCGTGGAGCTGCACTCGCTCACTATCGAGGATTTCATCCGCATCCTGACCGAGCCCAAGTCGTCGCTGGTCAAGCAGTACACCGCGCTGCTGGAGACTGAGAACCTGAAGCTGGAATTCACCCCGGAGGCGCTGCAGGAAGTGGCGCGCTTCGCCTTCCGCGTGAACGAATCCACGGAGAACATCGGCGCGCGGCGCCTGCATACCATCATGGAGCGCGTGCTCGATGAGATCAGCTTCGAGGCCCCGGAGATGAAGCAGCGCGAGATCACTGTGGACGCCGACTACGTACGCAAGATGCTGGCCGACATCGTCAAGGATCAGGATCTGTCGCGCTACATCCTGTAGCTCTCACTCCACCACCGCCAGCGTCTCCCCGGCATTTACCGCCGCGCCTTCGCTGGCCAGAATCTTCCGCACCACGCCTTTCTTCGGTGACTTGAGCTCGTTCTGCATCTTCATGGCTTCAATGACCATCAAGCCCTGTCCGGCCTCGACGGCGTCGTTCTCCGCTACCAGCAGCCGCACGACCTTGCCGGGCATGGGCGCTACCAGCTTCCTGGGGCCGCCGCCTGCCGCCGCGCCCGTGCGCCGCGACTTCAGGGTGCGCGGGTCGCGCACTTCCGCCTGTCGGCGTACGCCGGCCAGCACCACGTGCACATCACTGCCCACGATTTCCCGCTGAATCTCGTAGGAGCGCCCCCCGACCAGCAGCGAGAGCAGATCGCGCTCGGGAAAGACAGCGTCCAGCTCCAGCTCCCGGCCGTCCAGGCGGCAGCGCCAGCCGTTGGGCTGGTCGCCGCGCTCCAGCTCCACGCGGTAGGTTTGGCCGTCGATGCGTACTTCGTAGGTCATTCCCGTTCGCGCTGCGCCTCCCGTCGCGCCGCCTGCTTCCATCCGGAGGGACGCTCCCCGGCCGCAGGACGCGCGCCGAACCCGTTCGCGCTGATGCCCAGCGGCTGCGTCGCCATTCGTCCTCCGGCTTGAAATACCGCCGCGGCGATGGCGGCGATCTGGTCGGCGCTCAGACCATCGGCCGCGGACGTAGGCGCTTCTTCGCCCGCTTCCAGCAGCCGGTCGAGGAAACCCGTGTCGAGCTCCCCGGCCAGGAAATCCGGATTGCGCAAGACGCGCCGGAACAGCGGCAACGTGGTCTTGATGCCTCCCACAAAGTACTCGTCCAGGGCGCGGGTCAGGCGCGCCGCCGCCTCCGCCCGCGTCGGGGCGTACGCCACCAGCTTCGAGAGCAGCGGGTCGTACTCCAGGGGCACGGTCCAGCCCTCGTAGATGCCGCTGTCTTCCCGGATGCCCGGACCCGACGGCGTTAGCAGCCGCGTGATTCTTCCCGGCGAGGGGAAGAAGTTGTTGTCCGGATCCTCCGCGTAGATGCGGCACTCGATGGCGTGGCCCCGCATCTGGATTTCATCCTGCGCGAAGGAAAGGCTCTCGCCCGCGGCGATGCGGATCTGCCACTGCGCCAGATCGAGCCCGGTCACCAGTTCCGTCACCGGATGTTCCACCTGCAACCGGGTGTTCATCTCCAGGAAGTAGAAGTTGCGGTCGGCATCCACCAGGAACTCCACCGTGCCGGCGCTGGTGTAGCCGGCGGCGCGCGCCACGCGCACTGCCGCCTCACCCATCCGGCGGCGCATCCCGGAATCCACCAGGGGCGAAGGCGATTCCTCGACCACCTTCTGGTGGCGGCGTTGCAGGGAGCACTCGCGCTCCCCCAGGTGAACCAGGTTGCCGTGCTCATCGCCCAGCACCTGGACTTCGATGTGACGCGGCCGCGCCAGCAGCTTCTCGATGTACACCTCGGCATCACCGAAGGCGCGCTCAGCCTCGCTTTGGGCGTCACGGAACGCGGCAGCGAGTTCCTGGGGAGTGTTCACGCGGCGCATGCCTTTGCCGCCTCCCCCGGCCGCAGCCTTAAGCAGCAGCGGGTAACCGACCTTGGCCGCAACCTGTCCCGCTTCCTCGACCGATGCCAGACCGCGCGCCGTTCCCGGCACCAGCGGTACCCCGGCCTGCTCCATGGCCTGCCGGGCCCGCGTCTTCGAGCCCATGCGTTCCATGGCCTCGGCCGTCGGGCCAATGAATTTCACGCCCGCGTCCGCGCAGGCGCGCGCGAACCGAGCGTTTTCGGAAAGGAAGCCGTAGCCGGGATGGATGGCCTCGGCCCCGCTGCGCCGGGCGGCCTCGAGGATCTTCCCCACGTCCAGGTAGGACTCCGCCGCGGCCGCCGGCCCGATGCAGTAGGCCTCATCCGCGCGCCGCACGTGCAGCGCCGCACGGTCGGCCTCGGAGTACACGGCCACCGTGGCGATGCCCATCTCGCGGCAGGCGCGCAGCACGCGCACCGCGATCTCACCCCGATTGGCGACCAGGATCTTGCGGAACATGGATGGCTGCCCCCAGGCGGCTCTTGGGCGGCGTCTCGATTCTAAAAGGAAAGGCCCCTCGCATCGAGGGGCCCTGCCTTCTGAGGAGGACTACCAACAACTACTGGTTGATGACCACGCCGCCGGGCGCGTGTTTCTCCGCTTCCTCGAGCCGCTTCTGCTTCACGGCCATCGTCTTCTCTACCATCTCGTCGGCCATTTTGAGCAGCTCGGCCCGCATCTCCGGGTTGTCGCACTGGAAGTCGGCCTTCTCCCGGTAGAGCAGGTTGAGATAGGCCATGGCGTCGTCGTAGTCCGGACGGATGTCGATGGCCCTCTTGAGCAGGTCGATCCCTTCCTCCACCCGCTCGGAGTTGGCCTGCACCACCTCCGCGCAAACCTTCTTGTCTTTCAGCGCCTCGGTCGGCTGTAGGCCCAGCGCCGCCCGCTTCTCCATGCGCAGCGCGTAGCTCTCCGTCCAGTCGATCACCGCGATGGAATAGTAGGTCTCAGGGTCGTTGGGATCCACTTCCAGCACTTTGCGGTGATATTCCTTCGACTTGTCGAACTTCTTCATGTTGAAGTACAGCGAGGCGATGCCCTTCAGGCTGGTGAGATCGCGGGGGTCGTTCTCCAGCACCTTGGAGTATTGCTCGATGGCCAGCTCCGCGGTGCGCATGTTCTCCGGGCTTTCCACTCCCGGTATGAACTGCTGCGCATAGGCGGTGGCCAGGTAGAGCTTGGCGTTCTTGAGCTGGGGGTCGAGCTCGACGGCTTCCTTGAAGCGCTCGATCGCGTCTTCGTACTTGGCCTGTTTGTAGGCCTGCACACCCTTGTTCAGGCGATCGCGGGCTTTGAGCTTGTTGCAGCCGGAAACGCCCAGCGCCAGCATAGCCAGAGCCGCGACCAGCAGGATGCGTTGTGCGATTCTCATCTCGGTTGGTTCTCCCTGACGGGCTTTACTGGCCGGCCTCGATCCTGGCCGTGATCAGGCCCACCTTGTCCACTTGAGCGGAGTGCGCAATATCGATGACCTGCGCCACTTCGGCGAACTCGACGTCATCATCTGCCTTGACGAACATCACCCGCTCGGCGCGCGTCTTGTAAACATCCTCCAGGCGGGTTTTTAGCGTCTCCCAGGTGACTTCGTCCTGATTGATTTTCAGCGTCGGGCGGCCCGGCCCCTTGATCAGCTGCACCACGATGGTGCGATCCACGGTAGGCGGCTGCGGCTGTTGGTTGGGTGGGGGCGGCTGGGGTACCAGCGCATCCAAGCCCTTCGGCGTGAGCGGCGTGATCACCATGAAGATGACCAGCAGCACCAGCATGACGTCGATCAGCGGCGTGATGTTGATGTCGGACTTGGGACCGCCTCCCGGTCCACCGATTGAGATTGCCATACTTGTCTCCTCTTACGGCTGACCGCCGGTCCCGCCGGCAGGCGCCGCGCCTTCCTTGCCGGCCAATGGACGCCGCTGCTCGGTCAGCAGGCCGAGCTGGTCCACGCCCGCCGAGCGCACGTTATCCACCACTTCGACCACGTTCTTGTACCGCGCCCGGGCGTCGGCGCGGATGTACACCCGCTTGTCCACCCGGTTGGCGATGCGGTCCTTGACGCGCTGCGTCAGCTCGTCGGGATTGATCTGCTCGGTGCCGAAGAACACTTTGCCGTCACGCATCACGGCGATCAGCAAAGCGTCTTCTTTGTCGGCGTCGGGCATCTGGACCGGATTATCGGTCTTGGCCAGGTCCACGCTCACGCCCTTCTGCAACATGGGCGTGACCACCATGAAGATGATGAGCAACACCAGCATCACGTCCGCCATCGGCGTCACGTTGATATCGGAGTTGATCGGCAACTTGCGCTTGACTGCCATGCTTCGACTCCCTCGGCCGTCTTACGACGCCCGCTTGACCTGCCGCTTCTTCAGGAAGTAGTCGATCAGCTCGCTCGAGGAGTTATCCATCTCCACGTCGAACGCTTCCACCTTGCTGGAGAAGTAGTTGTACATCATCACCGCCGGGATGGCCACGAACAGCCCGATGGCGGTGGCCACCAGGGCTTCGGAAATGCCGCCCGCCACGGCGCCCAGACCGGTCGCCTTCTGCTCGGAAATCTGCTTGAAGGCGTTGAGGATGCCCACCACCGTGCCCAGCAGGCCGACGAACGGGGCCGTGGCGCCGATGGTCGCCAGTCCGCCCAGGCCGCGCTTCAGCTCGGCATGGACGATGGCCTGCGCCCGCTCCAGGGCGCGCTTGGAGGCCTCGATCTGCTCGCCCGCCAGCTCGGTGGATTCGGCGTGCGCGCGGAACTCCTGCAAGCCCGCCGTCACCACCTTGGCCAGGTGGCTCTTCTTGTTGCGCTCGGCCACCCGGATGGCTTCATCCAGCTTGCCTTCGCGCAGCGCACCCGCCACCTGCGGAGCGAACACCCGTGACTGCTTGCGGGCCGCGCTGTAGGCGATCCAGCGGTCGATCATCACCCCGATCGACCACGCCGACTCGATGAACAGGATCACCACCACGATGCGCGCCAGCCAGCCCATCTGCCTCCACAGCGAGATCGGATCCCATCCCACCTGGCCGCCGCCCTCCTGGAGCATCCACATCGCCACCAGGGGCGACTGGGTGAGAACAAAGGTTGTTAAGTTTGTAAGCACCATGACTCGGTTTTCTCCTCCTCAGAACCTCGTAAGACCGACTGCAGTCTTTTGCGGCCGTGATATTACCTTGCCGGGTGGGCTCGCGCCGTTCCGGGCCTCCGCCCGCCCGGTTCCCAGCCTTGAACACGTCACCGGAAAGGCGGGCCGCCTTCCCGCTTCAACTCGCTTAACCACCGGCCAGCGTAAAGTTGACCGTGATCGTGGTCTCCACTTCCACCGGCTCGCCGTTCAGAAGGTACGGACGATAGCGCCACTGCCGTACCGCGTCCAGCGCTGCCTGCTGCAGCATGGGGTGGCCGCTGACCACACGCAGATTCTCGATGACTCCCGTCTTGCTGATGATGGCCTGCAGCACCACCTGGCCTTGCACGCGGGCCATCTTGGCCATCGACGGATACAAGGGCTTGGGCTGGCTGATGGCGTTGCCCTCTACCACGCCCTGCGATACCCGGATGCGCTGCGGGGTGGCGGCTTTGGGCACGGCCACCGTGGTCGAGCCGATAATGCCGCCCAGCACTCCGCCCATCGAACCGCCGGGCACGCCGCCGGGTACGCCACCCACCACACCGCTCATCGATGACACCGGCGGGGGCGCTTCCTCTTCCTTGATCATGGCTACTTTTTCGGGAATCTTGGTCGGCGAACGGAGCTGCCCGTCGATGATGTCGGTCTGCACCACCTTGACCGCCCGGATCACCTCTGCCGGCGGGGGTGGGGGCGGCGGAGGCGGCGGTGGCGCCACCAGAAAGGTCGTGAGCTGTGTCTTGGGCAGGGCCTCGGTGTAGATGAGGGGGATGAGGATCATAATCAGGATCAGGAAGCTTTGCAGCACGAACGACAGCATGGTCGTCCATTTCTGCTTGGTTCTGAACCTGTTTGTAGATTCGATCAGGCTGTCTTCAAACATGGCCTTTTCTCCCTTGCCTGCACTCCCTCACTACCCTTAGACACCGCAGGGACCTCCTTTGGTCAGTCCCCCCCTGGGCCCCCGGCGAGGTCCAGTATCTTACGCCTTTGCGCGGATTTTTTCTCGCTCCCGCTTGGAATCGGCCGTCACCGGCACCGGGCCCCTTCCTTCCCTGGACCCCTTCCGCTCGTAGTACAGCACCACCAGCGGACCCGCGATCCCGAAGGTGGAGTAGGTCCCCACCAAAATCCCCACCACCAAGGCGAAGGAGAACCCGTTCAGCACCTCGCCCCCAAAAAGGTACAAGGATAACACCGTCAGGAATGTCAGGCCCGAAGTCAGGATGGTGCGGCTCAGGGTCTGATTGATGCTCTTGTTCACTACCTCCGCCAGCGCCACCCGGCGCATCAGCTTCAGGTTCTCCCGCACCCGGTCGAAGATGACGATGGTGTCGTTCATCGAGTAGCCCACCAGGGTCAGGATCGCGGCGATGACCGTCAGCGATATCTCCTTGTTGGCCAGGGAGAAGGCCCCGATGGTGATCAGGGTGTCGTGGAAAACAGCCAGGACGGCGGCGGAACCGTACACCGGCTCGAAGCGCACCGCAATGTAAATCAGCATGCCGGCCAGCGCGTAGAGGGTGGCCAGCACGGCCTGCCGCCGGAGCTGGGCGCCCACTTGCGCGCCCACGATCTCCACGTTGCGAACCCCGAAGTCGGAAACAAAAAACTCTTCCTGCAGCACCGGCAGGACGGCGGCATCGACGTGTCCCCTCAGCTCTTCCACCGAGCGGAGCACACCGCCGCGTTCCTGGTCGCGATAGGCGGCGATGTCTCTCGCCACTTCGGCGTAGCGCGTGGCGGCATCGCTGCCGGCCCGCAGCGGGTCGCGCGCCAGCAGACGCTCCTCTAAGACCTGGACGCCGGTGTTGTTCAAGTCGAGTTTGCCCGCGGGGATGTTCTTGCTCAGGGCCTGGATGATGGCCACTTTGCCCTGATCCAGGGCCTCCTCGCTGGTCGCCTTCTGCTCCAGGGAGATGATGACTTCGTTGTTGGCCGGCTGTCCATAGCGCTGGATGCGGGCGTTGGCCAGCCCCGCCTCCTGCATGTCGGCCCGGATCTGGTCCTCATTCGGGGCGTGCGCAAACTTCACGTACACCAGCGTGCCGCCTTTGAAATCCACCCCCAGCGGGACACCTTCCCACACCCGCCAGGAGCCCGCACGCACGCCCATGGAAACCAGGCCGACCAGCAGCAGGATCGCGGAGCCGCCCATGAAGAGCCACTTCCGGCCCAGAAAGTCGTAGTTCGCGTTGCGAAACAGTTCCACTCGTCGTCCTTCTTCTAGATGCTCAGGGCCGCGCCCCGCTCCTTGCGTTGCAACACGGAGTCGAAGATCACCCGCGAAACGAACACTGCCGTAAACAGGTTGGCCAGCAGACCGAAGGTCAGCGTGACCGCGAAACCGCGCACCGGTCCGGTGCCGAAGATGAACAGGATGGCCGCCGACACGATGGTGGTCACGTGCGTGTCCACGATCGTGAGCCAGGCGCGTGCGAACCCCTGGTCCACCGCCGAGGGTGGCGTCTTGCCGCTGCGCAATTCTTCCCGGATGCGCTCAAAAATGAGGACGTTGGAATCCACCCCCATGCCCACGGTGAGAATCACTCCCGCGATGCCCGGCAACGTCAGCGTGGCCCCGCTCAGCCCCAGGAATCCCAGCAGGATCACCAGGTTCAGCAGCAGGCCCACGTTGGCGTTAATGCCCGCCCAGTGGTAGTAGAGCAGCATGAAGATCATCACCGCCACCAGGCCGATGATGGCCGCTTTCACGCCGTCCTTGATGGAATCCGCGCCCAGCGACGGCCCCACCGTGCGCTCCTCGCGATACTGGATGGAAGCCGGCAGCGCGCCCGAGCGCAGCTTGAGTGACAGGTCCTGTGTCTGCTGATCCGTAAAGCTGCCGGTGATGCGGCCCTGGTCGCGGATCGGCTCTTCGATGCGCGCGACCTCCACCACCCGGTTGTCCAGCACCACGGCCAGGCTGTCGCCTACGTGCGCGCTGGTGAAGGCATAGAAACGACGGCCGCCCTCGCCCGTCAGCGTGAAGTTCACGGCCGGCCGGCCGTACTCGTCGCGCGTGGGCCGGGAGTCGCGCAATTCCTGCCCCGCCACCGCCGAAGCGCGCGAGATCAGGTACCACTCTTCCTGCGGACCGCCCTCACGGCGCGCGCTGGTCGCACCCCGCATCAGCACCGCGTCGGCCGGCAGGATGCCGCCGTTGGCCGCCATCGCCTCCTGCTCGCTGCCATAAGGACCGCCCAGCGACTGCCGGATTTCCAGCAGCGCCGTCGACTGCATGATGTCTTTCACCCGCGCCGGGTCGTCCACGCCCGGCAGTTGCACCAGGATCTGGTATTGGCCCAGGCCATGCTCCTGGATCACCGGCTCACTCACTCCCAGCGAATCCACGCGGCTGCGGATAGTCTCGATGGCCTGCTGCACGCTGCGCTCTTTCAGCTGCGCCAGCGCCTGCGGCTTCATGCGCAGCGTCCAGCGGTTCTCCGCCCCGCTGAGCATGTCCCAGTCCGGCAGCATGTCGGCCACCACGCGCCGCAATTCTCCGCTCGACTCCGGCGGAACGCCTGCGATTTCGATCAGTTCCGGCTCGTCCTTCTCGTTGGGCAGACGGATCTCGGCGTACACGATGTTGGCACGCCGCAACTCGTCTTTCAGCCGCTCGATGACCCGGTCCGACTCCGACTTGACCGCTTCGTTCACCACCACCTGCAGGATCAGGTGGGTACCGCCCTTCAGGTCCAGGCCCAGGTGGATGCGGCTCTGGATGCTGGCCGCCAGGCCTTTGCCGTCCCAGCTCTTGGGTATGCCGATGATGCCGAAGGCGAACGCCAGCACCACCACGGCGACAAAAATCGTCTTGCCCAGCAGGTTCTTCTTCATGAAGGATGAGTCGCCCTACGAATCTCTCGGTTTCTCCCGCTAGTTCTTGCTTTCCTCAGCTTGGGCCACGGAAACCACCGCCGACCGCGCAATCTCCAGCCGCAGGTTATCCGGCGGCACCCGCAGGTGGATGGAATCCTCCCGCAGCCCGATGATGGTGCCGCGGATGCCTCCGCTGGTCACCACTTTGTCCCCGGCCTTCAGGTTGCCCAGCATCTCCTGCCACTTCTTCTGCCGCTTCTGCTGCGGCAGGATGAGCAGGAAGTAGAAGATGGCAAAGATGAAGACCAGCGGCAGCCACAACAGCCAGCCGCCGCCTTCCCCGCCGCGCTGCTGCTGCCACACTAAGAATCCGAAACTGTGCCAGACCGTCAAACTGAAAACGCTTCTTCAGGCGTCCAAGCGCACCCGGAGCGCTTTGCCGCTTCGCCTGTCACCTGGAAAATTCTGAAACGGCTCTCCCGGCGTCCTGGCCTTGCTCACTAGGCTGTCGCTGGTACGGCCGGAATCTTGGACCTGCCCTTTTTCCGATGGATTCGCGGGGAGCCTTAGGCTGTCTTGCAGTCACCGGACGGAAATCCGGCTCAATCCCCAAGTTTTATAGGATGCCGGACGCGCCGCATTGTGTCAAGGTAGAAGGCCAGGTTGTGGAGGGTGTTCAGCACCGCCGCCAGCGGCTCGCCGCTGGCGTACAGGTGCCGGAGATAGGCGCGCGAATAGCGGGCGCACACCCGGCACCCGCATTGCGGATCGATCGGCCCTTCGTCCTGCGCGTAACGGGCGCTCTTGATCTGCACCTTGCCCTCGGACGTGTAGAGCAGGCCGTGGCGTGCTGCCCGCGTGGGCAGCACGCAGTCCATCATGTCGATGCCCATCCCCGCATAGCTGGCAATCTCCTCCGGTGTCCCTACGCCCATCAGGTACCGCGGCTTGTCCGGGGGAAGATACGGCAGCGTGGCCTCGACCATTTCCCGCGTAGAGGTCCGCGGCTCACCTACACTCAGCCCCCCGATGGCGTATCCGTCAAAACCGATTTCTACCGTCCTCTCCGCCGACTCCCGCCGCAAATCGGCATGCATCCCGCCCTGAACGATGCCAAATAGCGCTTGACTCGTCGCTCCTCCCTCCTGCGTGTCATCCTGAGCGAGGCGCATTTGCTCCTCGCCGAGCGAAGGACCTGGGCGAGCGACCGCGCGCCCGCCGCCTTTTGCGGGCTGAGCGCGCGACGCGAGCATCCTTATTTCGGAACCCCACGGCACCTCACCCTTGTGTTCGTCGAAGTACCTCTTGCACCGCTCCGCCCACCTCAGTGTCAGTTCCATGGACTGGCGCGCCCGCCGCTCATCGGCTGGGAACTCCGTGCATTCGTCGAAGGCCATGATGATGTCCGCGCCCAGCGCGATCTGTGCCGCCGTCGCGCTTTCCGGGGTGAAGAAGTGCGTGGAGCCGTCGAGGTGAGAGCGGAATTCCACTCCCTGCTCGCTCAGCTTACGCAGCTCGTTCAGGCTGAAGACCTGGTATCCGCCGGAATCGGTCAGCAGGGCG
>DATIGQ010000084.1 GCA_035454605.1 Terriglobales bacterium | reverse complement strand
CCGTTCCTGGTGAACTCCGAGTCGCTGTACGGCACCGGCCAGCTTCCCAAGTTTGCCGCCGACCTGTTCAAGTGCGAGAACGCCGACCTGTGGCTGGTGCCGACGGCCGAAGTGCCGGTGACCAACCTGTATCGGGACGAGGTGCTCGAGGCGGCGCAGCTTCCGCTTTCACTCACGGCGTACACACCCTGTTTTCGCAGCGAAGCGGGATCCTACGGCAAGGACGTGCGCGGCATCATCCGGCAGCACCAGTTCCAGAAGGTGGAACTGGTGAAGTTCGCGCATCCGGAAAAATCGTACGACGAGCTGGAGAAACTGACGGGCGACGCGGCCACGGTGCTGGAGCGGCTGGGGCTGCACTACCGGATCGTGACCCTGTCCACCGGCGACATGGGCTTCGCCGCCGCCAAGACCTATGACATCGAAGTGTGGCTGGCCGGGCAGCAGGTGTTCCGCGAAATCTCTTCCTGCTCGAACTTCGAGGCTTTCCAGGCGCGGCGCGCCAACATCCGCTTCCGCCGTGAGGGCAAGGGCAAGAGCGAGTTCGTGCACACGCTGAACGGCAGCGGGCTGGCGATCGGGCGCACCTGGGTGGCGCTCGTCGAACACTACCAGCAGGCGGACGGCTCGGTGGTGATCCCGGCAGCGCTGCGGCCGTACGTGGGCGCGGAGCGGATCACGCCGCGCACGCTGTGACCGCGGCCTCGTTGCCAAAGCCCGCCGCGGCATCTAGACTGGAAGCACCGGCAGTCCTTCCGCTCCGAGGAACCTGTTTCCGCCGACATGAGCCGCATATGGCGCACAATCCGCAGCTTCATCCTGTGGGAGTATGCGCGCGGAAGCTGGCAGTACGACGTCATGGTGACGCTGATCGTGCTGTTCGTATTCCTTTCGCCGTTCTGGATCAATTTCAACGACAAACCGGTGGAGCGCGCACCGCATCCAAGTGAAGTGACCGTCCGGCCCGACGGGCAGGGCGGTTTTGTGTATCGGGTAGACGCTTCGGCGGTTCCCGAGGGCGACGAAGAAGCGGTGGAAGCGGGACTGCGCCGTGTGATCGAACCCATGGCGGGCGAAGTCAACATCGTGAAACATGCGCCGGTGAAGGACGCCGCTGGCAAACTGACGGCCTACGACGTCTGGGTACAAAGGCAATAGGAGAAGGAATCGCTGCATGAGTGTTCTTCGACTGGCAAGCATCTGGTTGACCCTGGCGCTGGGGAGCAGTGCCATGGCCGCTCCCGCTCCGGCTTCCGAACTTGAGGCTGTGCTGGACCGCATGGACGCCGCCGCGGCGTCGTTCCGCAATGCGGAAGCCGATTTCGTGTGGGATCAGTACCAGCGCGTGGTGCAGGAAACCGATACCCAGAAGGGCAAGGTTTATTTCCGGCGGCGCGGCCAGGAGACCCAGATGGCGGCCGAGATCACCGTTCCCGATCGCAAGTACGTGCTGTTCGCCGACGGCAAAGTGCGGCTGTATCAGCCTCGCATCGACCAGGTGACCGAATATTCGACGGGCAAGAACAAGAACGAGGTGGAGAGCTTCCTGGTGCTGGGTTTCGGCGGACGCGGACACGATCTGTTGAAGTCGTTCGAGGTGCGCCACGCGGGCAGCGAGATGATCGAGGGCGTGAAGACCGCACGGCTGGAGTTGCAGCCCAAGACGCAGAGAATGCGGGGCGTGTTCGAGCGCATCGTGCTGTGGATCGACCCGGAGCGCGGCGTTTCCCTGCGACAGCAATTTTTCGAGCCTTCCGGTGACTACCGTCTGGCCCATTACAACAACATCCGCCTGAATCAACCGGTGGCGGAAGAAGTTTTTCGCCTGAAAACCACCAGCAAAACCAAGTTCGTGAATCCGCAGGGCTAGAGCCCGACCAGCTGTACCCGGCAGATGTCGCTTATCTCCTTTGTTCCTCAGGGGTTAACTGTTCTTCTAAATTTCACGGAGAAAGTTCTTTGTGGTGCGAGGTGTGGCGGCTATACTCCGGCTTATTCATATTTTCCGCCCGCAGGGCGAGGTGTTCTTTTTAACGCCCGGGGAAGAAGAGTAGGCAATCATGGCAAGAGTTTTCACACTTCCTGCGAATCCATCTCCGCGACGCAAGCGGCAGCGCAACTCCGACCCGCGGTTTCTGGAAGGGCAGAGGATGATCGCTGAGGCCATCCGCTACCTGGCACAGTCGGACCCGCACCAGAACCAGCCCGCCATCTTCCTGCTTTCGGAACACTTCCGCACCCAGTTCCGCATGAGCGACGTGCCGATGCGGTAGGCCGGTTCAGCCCTCCGGGCGAATGCTAGAATAGAGACTCCGCAGTATTCATCTCCCGCTCTAGGGACTCATCGAGAGGTGTCTGATGGCTGTCGCGATTGCCCGTCCGTCGCTCCGTCTGCCGGAGGGACCGTTCCGCAACGAACCGCCCATTGATTTCACAAAGGACGAGAAGGCCGCGCGCGCCATGCGGGCCGGCATCGAGAAAGTGCGGGCCGAGCTGGGCCGCGAGTACGACCTGGTGATCGGCGGCAAACGGGTCCGCACCAAGGACAAGATCACTTCCATCAATCCCGCCAAGCCTTCCGAGGTGGTGGGGACGCACCAGAAGGCGGGCCGCGAGCACGCCGCGCCGGCGGTGGAAGCGGCGCTGGAAGCGTTCGAGCGCTGGAGCCGCACCCCGGCGCAGGAGCGCGCCTCCATCGTGCTGCGTGCCGGCGACATCCTGCGCGCGCGCAAGTTCGAATATATGGCTTGGCTGGTGTTCGAAGTGGGCAAGAACTTTGCCGAAGCCGACGGCGACGTGGGCGAGACCATCGACTTCTGCGAGTACTACAGCCGCGAAGCACTGCGGCTTTCCGAGATCGTGATGCCGGTGCAGCTTCCCGGCGAGCGGGACGTGCTGCGCTACATCCCGCTGGGCGTGGGGGCGGTGATTCCACCGTGGAACTTCCCTTCGGCCATCATGGCGGGGATGACCCTGGCGTCGATCGTGAGCGGCAACACGGTGGTGCTCAAGCCTTCGAGCGATTCGCCCACCATCGCGGCGAAATTCCACGAGATCCTGTTGGAAGCCGGGCTGCCGGACGGCGTGGTGAACTTCTGCCCGGGCTCCGGCGCGAGCTTCGGTAACGCTATCGTGGAGCACCCCAAGACGCGCTACATCGCCTTCACCGGCTCGAAAGAGGTGGGGCTCGATATTCAACAGCGCGCCGCGACGCCACGTCCCGGACAGATCTGGATCAAGCGCACGGTGCTGGAGATGGGCGGCAAAGACGCCATCGTCGTGGATGCCGACGCCAACCTGGACGCGGCGGTCGAAGGAGTGGCGGCTTCGGCGTTCGGCTTCTCCGGGCAGAAGTGCTCGGCGTGCTCACGAGCCATCGTGGATGAGCGCATCTACGACGTTTTCCTCGAGCGCCTGAAGGAGCGCGTAGAGAAGATCCAGGTCGGCGATCCCACGGAAAACAAAGCCATGGGCCCGGTAGTGAACGAGTCGGCCATGAAGTCCATCCAGGAATACATCGAGATCGGCAAGAAGGAAGGGCGGCTGATCACCGGCGGCGGACGTGCCACCGGGGCCGGCGAAGGATTTTATCTTCAGCCAACCGTGATTGCCGACATCGCCCCCACGGCGCGCCTGGCGCAGGAAGAAGTGTTCGGGCCGGTGCTGGCGGTGATCAAGGCGAAGAATTTCGACGACGCGCTGGCCATTGCCAACAACACCGAGTTCGGCCTGACGGGCGCGGTCTATACGACGTCCAAAGAGAAGATCGAGCGCGCCAAGAGCGAATTCCACGTCGGCAACCTGTACATCAACCGCAAGTGCACGGGGGCCATCTGCGGCGTGCATCCCTTCGGCGGCTTCAACATGTCCGGCACGGATTCCAAATCCGGCGGGCCGGACTACCTGTATCTGTTCACGCAGGGGAAGTCGATCGGCGAGAAGCTCATCTAGCTATCCACGAAGGAAAGTCTGAAGAGTCCCACCCTGTCGCGCCAAAAGCAGGCGCGACAAGGGTGGGGCATCGCGCGCTGCGGCCCGCGTTCTTGTCTTGGCGAGCGTTGAGCTAGAGACTCCCGCGCGTCGGCCACCATCCCGTGTCCCGCTGCTTATATCGAGACAGCAACCGAGCGACAAGGACAGAGCAGCTGGCGATCACAACAGAAAAGGCGATGCCCAACCAGGTCTTCTCGGCGAATAGCGCCATGCAAGTTGCAAGCGCCGAGAAGCCCAGGATGAATCCCCCGGCCACCACGACAAACACGTAGACCGTTGTGAAGTGGCTTCGGTGCGCGAGGACCAGAGACGACAAATAGAGCCCGAGACCGATGCTGGCGGCAATCAAACTGTAGAGGCTGGGACGCATGGTCCCCATCCCTATGAGCGGGTAAGCAGGAATCAGAAGCGCAATGGCCAAAAGGCCGACCAGTATGCGAATGAACCTGTTTCTCATTAAACACACTGCGCGTAGCGGAGATCCTACTTATCTTCTTCTGCGATGGCGGCGGCGGCCTCGGCAAGGATGCGGTGGTGAATGGTGAACAGGGCCAGCTCCAGACGGTCGGAGACGCCCACTTTGTCATACACGTTGCGCAGGTAGTTCTTGATCACCTGCTCGGTGGTGCCCAGGCGGC
>DATIGQ010000083.1 GCA_035454605.1 Terriglobales bacterium | reverse complement strand
GTCCGCACCGGAAACGGCAGGGCTGAAGCCGCGTCCTGATACGAACCCGCTCTTCCCTCGAGCGAAACGCCCATCACGGGGGATTGCAAGCGTGCTAGACTTCGCCCACCGTCACCGAGAGCCCCACTCTCCGAGTTTGTTGAACCGGCTCTTTTGATCCGAGCGAGGAGGTCACAATGGCTCGCATCCAGACAATTGCAAAGCTGACGTATCAGGGAGGGATGGTCATGGGCGTGGTGGCCGTGCTCTACCGCCTGCTGACCATCGGCGCGTTTGGCGAATCCATCGCGAGGGCTACGACCATCGAGCCGCGGAATGTACTGCAGCTCAGCGTGCTCCTCCTGGTGATGTCGATTGCCAGCGAGATGTACGCCAGGGAGGCGGCAAAGTCAGGTTAGGGTTATTTGAATCGGTGGGCTATTGTCGGTTGCTCCTGGGGCGCGCCGAACTGATCGCAGATGCGCCTCCCTCCGCCTCGTCCGCCACCGCGGACTCCGGCTCAGTCGGGCGCGGGGTTTGTTGGAAGCCTGCCCAGGACAGCAAGCAATCCTAGATCCCCAGGAAAGGCTCACGCCCGGTGGCCAGGCACCTCCTACAGCAACTCTGAAGTCGTGCCACTCCGAAGGGGAAAGCCAGCTAGGTCAAGTTTCCAGATAGGCGTGTCTCTCCGAACCGAGCTCCGCATCTAACGAGGCATGAAGCGAGTGGCCACCCTGGTGTGCATCCTGCTGGCCGCGGCCGGAACGGCCGTGGGGCAGCAGCCGCGCGCGGTGGATGCCGAGCGCTCACGGATGACGGTGCGGGTATTCCGCGGCGGGCTGTTCGGTTTTGCCGGACACAACCACGAGATACGGGCGCCGATCGCTAGCGGAACTGTGGACGAAGCCACCGGAAAGGTGGAGATTCGGGTGGACGCGCGGCAGTTGCTGGTGCTCGATCCGGATGTGGATGCGAAAGAGCGCCAGGAAGTCCAGGAGACCATGCACGGGCCCAAGGTGCTCGACAGCGGGCGCTATCCGGAGATCCGTTTTCATTCGACCGAGGCGCAGAAAAGCGGCGATGAATGGCTGGTGCGGGGCGAACTGACGCTACATGGGCAATCGAAGCCGGTGGAGGTGCGGGTGAAAGGCGGCCAGGGGCGCTACACGGGTACGGCGAGCGTGAAGCAGAAGGATTTCGGGATGGAGCCGGTGAGCGTGGCTGGCGGGACGATCAAAGTGAAGAATGAGGTGAAGGTGGAGTTCGAGATTGTGTTGAAGTGAGGCTGCGAGCTGTTAGCTCTTGGCTCTTGGCTCTTGGCTCTTGCCTTTCCGCCGTCCGCTTTCCGCTCTCCGCTGTCCGCATCCGGGAAAGCTCAACCATCAAGGACACAAAGGGAGCACCAAGGCTAATCCCATAGGTTAGTTCGATCCCTCGGCGCCCTTTGCGGTCTCGGCGGTGAGATGAAATCCTCAGTTCCTGTCGCCGGCGCCGTGGCGCTGCTTACAGAGCTTGCAGAAGGTGGGCGGCTCGGTGTTGTCCACGCGATGCCGCACCGGCGGGATGGTCTTGAGATAGGCGAAGAGGGCGCGCAAGTCGTCGTCAGAGAGCCTCTTGACGACGGGAAGCATGACGGGTTTGAGCTTGCGCGCGCCTACCTTGCTCTCGCGCAGCGCCTCGAAGAAAAGTTTCTCGTCAAAGTAGGGAATGCCGGAGGGATCGGGGGTGAGATTGTGGGAGGCCACCGACCCGAAGACTTTCCCACCTGCCAGAAAACCGACCACCGGCTTGCCGGCGTTGCGCAGGGTGTGACAGGTGTCGCACTTGGTGCGCGCGATCTCTTCCCCGCGGGCGAGGTCGGCGTCCTGGGCAAGGGCGGGGAGGGCGAAGGCGATTAAGAGGATGATGAGGCGCGTGCCGAGCATCTCGTTCTCAGTATAAAGGCGGCCACCGATTCCACGAATGCACACACGCAACAGCGTCTCGCTCGGGATGACAATTTAGGCGTGTTGAGGATGGGATCCCTGGCCCGCCGGGGCGCGCCCAAGTATTGACAATCAAGAAAACGAAAAGGCCGGCTCGCGGGAGCCGGCCTGCGGAACTTCGGGGGTGAAACGTTACTTCTTGGGAGCGATGGCGTCTTTCACGGCCTTCGCGAGATAGAACTTGGCGGTGGTCTTGGCGGGGATTTTGATGGCCTCGCCGGTCTGCGGGTTGCGGCCCATGCGCGCCTTGCGCTGCACCTTCTTCAGGCGGCCCAGACCGGGCAGCACGAACACGCCGCTCTTCTTGGTCTCCTTGATGGCGGTGTCGCAGAGCGCGTCCAGGAACGCGGCCGCGGTCTTGTTGCTGGTTTCAATCTTCTCGGCCATGTGACGGACGAGTTGTGTCTTGGTCATGCCCATGAATATTTCTCCTCTCGGGGGTGTGATTGTAGAAGTGCTTCCCCTGTTCCGAGCCGCATAATACAACAGTTTCGTGGGGATGGGAAGCCTCTGGCCCGCTTTTTATGCGGGTTTGAGAGGGGTGGGGTTGCACAAAACCAAGTGCAATGCGGGTTAGGGAGGGGTGGGGGTGGCGAAGGTGGATTCCCAAAATGGGAATGAACCACCCGGTTAAGGGCGCATCGACTTCCGCTCTGGTGTTACTGGATAGCCGGGCTGTTGGGGCCGGCGAAGGTATCCATCTCGGAGTGGATGACGCCGCTCTGGTCGGAGTAGAGAAAGCGGCGGTTGACCCCCGGGTCCATGGGAATCGCCAGCACCATATAGCCGGTGGCAGCCCCGGAGGCGTCGTAGGTGGTGGGCTGGTAGTAGAAGCGGTAGCCGGACTTCATTCCCGAAGCCAACACACTGTCAATGAGGTAGGCCGCGTCGGGACTTGGGGCGGCGCCTTGCGGAGGCGGTCCCAGCGCCTTCAGCGTAGGGGAGAAGCCGCGTTTGGGATAGGTGGAGGCGTAGGTCACCTGAGCGGTATTGATGGTACGTACGCCGCCGACAGAGGTACCCTCGCCGGACGCCATGCGCGACCGCATGAGGTTGGGGATAGCGACGGCGGCAATCACCCCGAGGAACAGAAGCAATAGGCCATAGGGCAGCAGCTTGCGGACGGTCCTGGCAGATGGAGCCGAGGTTGCCGGAATCAGCGGCTGACCACAATGTGGGCAATGTGAAGCAGCGGACGGGTTGGTCTGCGGATTGGGCAGGTTCATGGCTTGGCCCACCCCGGAATTCGGCGCAGCATAGTGCTTGGCGTGCGGGGCGTCAAGGGGAACGGCAAGCCAGAGGTTAGAATGGCGGCTCGGGGCGAACCCTGTGGCCTGCCAAATCTGCGAAACCCGGAAGGAAAAGCGCTTCTGCCCGGCGGTGCATGGGCGGATTTGCGCCGTGTGCTGCGGCACCGAACGCGAGGTGACGCTGGACTGTCCGAGCGACTGTCCTTATCTGCGGCAGGCGCGAGAGCGGGAGAAACCACGGGCACTGAATCAGTTAGACCCGGCCGAGGTGTTCGCCGAAGTGGAAATCCGCGACGCGTTGCTGCACCAGCGCGAGCCGCTGATCGTGGGACTGTCGTTCGCGCTGGCCAAGTCGGCGCGGGCGGAGCGCTCGCTGGTGGATCGCGACTTGATCGGAGCGCTTTCGGCGCTGGCCCGGCGCTACCAGACGCTGGCCTCCTCCGGCCTGATTACCGGAACGGAGCAGGGACTTGGGCCGCAGCAGGCCATCGTGGCGGAACTGGAGAAGATGATTGCCGGCTATCGCGAGACCGAGCAGAAACACGTAGGCTACGCCACGCTGCGCGACAGCGAGGTGCTGGAGGCCCTGGTGTTCCTGGTGCGGATGGCGCAGGCGAGGACGTCGGGGAGACCCAAGTCGCGCGCGTTCCTGGACTTCCTCTACAGCCGCTTCCCGGAAAAAGAGCCGGCAATCGTGGCTCCGGACGCGGGGCGAAGCATCGTCATTCCGTAGGTTGGCCACAGAGACACAGAGGCACAGGGCATTGAAGAAGCTTATCTATCTCTCACTGGGGTCGAATGTGGGGGACCGCCGCGGGCACCTGGAACAGGCTATTCAGAAGCTCGGCGAACTGGGCGACGTGGCCGCCGTTTCCGCGTTCTACGAGACGGAGCCGGTGGAATACACGCGTCAGGATTGGTTTTTGAACTGCGCCGTTGGTCTTGAAACCGAGTTGATGCCGAAGCAGTTCCTGGGGCGAATCCGCGGAATCGAACAGGAGGCGGGACGCAAGCGGCTGGTGCCCAAAGGGCCGCGGACGCTGGACATCGACATTGTGCTGTTCGGGGATGCGGTGATGGATACGCCGGGGCTGGTGATCCCCCATCCGGCCATGCATGAGCGGCGGTTCGTGCTGGAGCCGCTGGCGGAGATTGCGCCCGACGCCCGGCATCCGGTGCTGGGGCGCACGGTGCGCGAGCTGCGGGATGCGCTGCCGGCGGGGGATGCGAAAGTGCGGAAAATCGAATCGAATCAATGAGTATTGAATCAGTGAATCCACGAGAACCGGGCTGCTGCGTCTTTTCTCGGTGTGGACCATCTCATGGGAGAGGCCTGAGGGACAACTAGCGTGACCGACCTTTCGTCCAAAGTGGCGCAGTACGGGCTGCCGTTCGTTTTCCTCAACGTGCTTGGGGAGCAGCTCGGGCTGCCTATCCCGGCGTTTCCCACCTTGCTGGTGGCGGGCGCGCTGGTGGGCCTGGGCCTCCACTCAGGGCCGGAATTGCTGGCCGCGGCGGTGCTGGCCTGCCTGATCGCGGATACGGCGTGGTATGGCCTGGGACGGCGCTACGGGCACCGCGTGCTGAGCCTGCTGTGCCGCGTTTCACTCTCGCCGGTCTCGTGCGTGCGGCATACGGAGTCGCTGTTTGAGCGCTGGGGCGCGCGCTCGTTAGTGGCAGCCAAGTTTGTTCCGGGGTTTTCGACGGTGGCGCCGCCGGTGGCCGGCGCAACCCGGCTCCCAGCACCAGCGTTCCTCATCTACGACGGCTTGGGCGCGCTCATCTGGGCCGGGTTGGGCATCGGGCTGGGAATGATCTTTCACGACGCCATCGACCGCGTGATCACCTACCTGGAAAGCCTGGGCGGGTGGGCCCTGGTGATCGTGGGCGCCGCGCTGGGCGTGTTCATGTTCGTCAAGTGGCGGGAGCGGAAAAAGTTCTATAACGAGCAGCGGCTGGCACGAATCGGGGTGCAGGAACTGAACGGGCTGATCAACGACGGCCAGGCACCGGTGGTGGTGGACGTACGTTCCCCCGCCGCGCGCCGGGGCGATCCGCGGCGCATCCCGGGGGCGCTGCTTTTGGACGCGACCGAACTGGAGCGCAAGGTGCCCGAGTTGCCCAGCGACCGGGAGATCATCCTTTACTGTACTTGACCGAACGAAGCCTCGGCCGCCCGTGTGGCGCGCATGCTGATGGATCACGGATTCAGCCGTGTCCGGCCGCTGGAGGGCGGCTTCGACGCCTGGATCACCGCCGGCTTCGAGCTGGAACACTTCGATTTGGTGGCGATAAGGCCCGCGGAAAGCCGGGCGGCTAGTGGATAGCGGACTGGCCCACCATTGGGACGGTCAGATACAACGGCTCACGTCGAGCCCAAACAAGGAGTCTAGGAAGTTATGAAACCACTGAAGCATGCACTCTTCATCATCGCCACCGTGCTGGCGCTGACCTTCACGGCTGCGGCCCAGACCACGACCTGGCAGATTGACACGCAGCATTCGAGCGCGCAATTCGCGGCGCGCCACCTGCTCATCAGCACGGTACGCGGGGAGTTCCATAACGTGACGGGCACCGTTTACCTGGATGAAACGGACATCAGCAAGTCGCGGGTGGAGGCCACCATTGACACCACCACCATTGACACCCGCGAGCCGAAGCGCGACGCCCACCTGAAGAGCGCGGATTTCCTCGATGTGGCCAACTTTCCCACCATGACCTTCAAATCCACCCAGGTGGAGAAGGCGGGAGACGGCAAGCTGCGGGTGACCGGCGAGCTGACCATCCGCGGGGTGAGCAAGCCCGTGGTGCTCGAAGTGGAGGGCCCGACGCCGGAAATCAAAGATCCGTGGGGCAACCAGCGACGCGGCGCCACCGCCAGGACCAAGATCAACCGCTTCGACTACGGAGTGAGATGGGACAAGAAGTTTGATACCGGCGGCCTGGTGGTGGGGGAAACGATCGAGATCACCATCGACCTGGAACTGATCAAGAAAGGGTGAAGGAACCGAACGGCGCGCACGCGCCAGCGACCGCGGCGCCGGATTGGGTAGTGCGCGCAACACCCGCGAGATTCCTTCTCGCCGGGCTATTTCCCGTTCTTGCCTGCAGTTCCATTTCGGTCCGGAGGAACCCAGCGCCTTTGGACGCCTGGGTCCAGGACAGTCGCCGCGCACCTATCATCGAGGCGGGATGGCCACCGAACCGGCGAACGCTTCCGACCTGAGGCGCAGGATCCAGAGCCTGGAGGCGCGCGACGTCCAGTTGTGGGGAATCGTGCTGCTGCTGCTGGTGGTGGTGGCCACCGGCGTGGTGAGCATCGTCCTGCCCAATCTGGCCTGGAACCTGGGGATGCTGCGCGCCGACGGCCGCTACCTGCCGCAACTGCTGTTCGGGTTCATCGCGCTCATTGTCCTGGCGAATGTATACGTGCTGCAGCAGCGCTTCCGCCTGAGCAAGGTGCGCGAGGAGCTGATGGACCAGGTGCTGCGCAACGAGGCGCTGCAATGGGCGTCGCTTACCGACTCACTCACGGAAACTTTCAGCCGCCATTACCTGACGCACGTCCTGCCCCGGGAACTGAACCGGCTGGAGCGCAGCGACGACCCGCTGACCCTGCTGATGATGGACGTGGACGACTTTAAGCGAGTGAACACCCGCTTCGGGCACATGGAGGGAGACAAGCTGCTGGCCGAGATCGCGCGCGTGCTGCGCCGGACGCTGCGCAACTCCGATACCGTGGTTCGCTACGGTGGTGATGAATTCCTGGCTTTGCTCTGGGACACCGGGCTACGGGAGAGCGAGCGGGTCGTGGAGCGGGTACAGGCAGCCGTAGGCGCCTGGAACAAGACCCACGGCGAAGATGGCTACTCCATGAGCCTGAGCTGCGGGCTGGCCGAATATGTGCGCGGACAACCGCTGGAGGTCTCAGTGGATGCGGCGGATCAGGAGATGTACCGCAAGAAGGCAGTGAGAGCCAGCTAAGGCTCACGGGGCGCAAGCGGCTGTAAGGCTTGGGCTTCCGGGTAATCCAGGGGTAACCGACCCTGGGGAACTTTGGGTATCTGGTGGAAGCCGAGGAACCCGGCTAGATTTGGCTTTGCCTATGCAACCAGACTCTCTCCTGGTGACTAGTGATCCGCGAGTGGAAAGCGTCCTGCGGCGCCTGCTCCGCGACGCGGACATGCGGCTAGATGTCTCGCCCAGCCACCCGGCAGCCCACAGTTTGCTCGCCAGCCGCAAGTTCCACGCCATCCTTCTGGATTGCGACGACCTGCAGGCGGCAGAGGAATTCCTCAAGCAGTTGCGCCGGCATCCGGTAAACGCGGGCGCCATCGTGTTCGCCATCCTGAGCGGGAGCGCGCGTGGCGGAGCCGCGTTCCGCATGGGAGCGCACTTCGTGCTGGACAAGCCCATCAGCTCGGAGCGGGGCGCGCGCACGCTGCGCGCCGCCGGCAGCATCATCCGGGCGCGGGCGGAAGCCACAGCGTAGAAAAGCAGCAATTAGCCCCTAGCACTCAGCCCCGGTTCATTACGAGGTTGCCAGGCAGGTTTCTCGCTGAGCTCGTGGACGCCATGCGCGAGCCCTGCTGAAGAGCCCTCAACGTTCAGGCTAGGCCAGAACCTCGGCCGGGTGCGCCACCTCGTCCCAGGTGACCTCGTCCCACAGCGAGCGGTCGCGCAGGAAGAGGGAGACCAGGGCGGTGTGCATAGCGTGGCCGGCGCGGTCGGCCACCACGCGCCCGATGATGCGGCGTCCCACCAGCGCCAGATCGCCGATCAGGTCCAGCACCTTGTGGCGCACGAACTCGTCCGGGAAACGCAGCGGGCCGTTCTCCACGCCCTGGCGGGTGAGCACGATGCAGTTCTCGACCGCGGCCCCGCGGATGAGTCCCATGTCGCGCATGGCCTTCTCTTCGTGGCGGAAGCCAAAGGTGCGCGCGGGAGCGATCTCGCGGCTGTAGGCTTCGCTCTCGGCGGCTGCATCCATGCCCGCGCCGCCCAGCGCGACCTCGAAGAATTCCTTGCCGATGAGCGGGTGCGGGAAGTTGATGCGGTAGGAGACGGAGTAGCGGTCGGCGGGATGGACGGCGATGAACTTGTCTCCGTCGCGCAGCTCGATCTCTTCCTTCACGCGCAGGTAGCTGCGCTTGCGCCGCTGCCGCTTGAGTCCGGCGCGCCGCACCATTTCCACGAAGGGAAGCGCGCTGCCATCGAGGATGGGCAGTTCGAGATTGTCCAGCTCCACGATGGCGTTATCCAACCCCATGCCCACGAACGCGGAAAGCAGGTGCTCGGTGGTGGAGATGAACACGCCCTTCTTCATCAGGCTGGTGGCGTAGCTGACGCGCGCCACATTGCGTCCCGTAGCTTCTACCTCGAAGCCTTCCAGGTCCACCCGGCGGAATACCACGCCGGTACCGGCCGCGGCCGGCAGAATGCGCAACTCGACCGGAGCGCCGGAATGGAGACCGACGCCTCGGCATCCGATAGGCTCACGGATTGTCTGCTCGAAGAGCAAAGGCAGAGGCTGCCAGGTGGCTGCTGCTCAATAGATTAGAGCACTTTGACGGAGCTTGCGTCTGTGGCAAATTTGCCACAGTTCGTGGTCCCCTAGACGCAAGCGGGAAGGGGACCTACCGACGCGGGTAGGTCTTTGGGGCTTCGTAGGTTACGGTGGCGGTGAACTGGGAATCGGAGACGCCGCCGTTGTAGGTGACGCTGTCGTAAAAGTACTGGCGGGTCATTTCGCCATCGCGGGTGCGCTGCACGCGCATGGGAGTCTGGATGCCCTGGATGGATTTGTAGTTGGCGAATACCTCGCCTTCTTCGAACTTCTCGCGCGTGCGCGGATCGCGGTAGGTGTAGGAAAGGCGGACGGGCAGCCCGGTCGCGGCGTCGAAGAACAGGCTCACGTCCTGGTTCCTGCTGTTGACGAGAGTGACCTTGTCGGCCGGATTGCGGTCCACAAGGACCGTGCCGTCGTGGAACAGCAGCGTCTTGGGATCGCTCACCCACCGGCGGAGGACGTAGTCGAGCGAGCGGTCGCGGCGGCGGATGTGTTCCTCCAGGTCGGGCGGATCGACGTGGCGGGTGCCGTGATAGGTGATGTCGAAGCCCTCGTCGCCGTTGAAGATCACCACCCACTCGCCGCTCTTGAAGAACTCGTAGCGTTCCTTGCCCGGCCACTTCCAGATGCGGCGGAAGTCGCCACCCACGCCCACCGGCCGACCACGGTAGAAGCGGCTGGTGCGTCCGTGCTGCACCCGGTCGGTGAACTCGAGGAACTCCTTTCCGCCCAGCGCCTGGATGGCGCGGTCCAGCACGGCACGCGCTTTTTGCGTGTTGGCGGCTGCCGCGGAGCTGGCGGAGGTGGGCCCAGCAGCCGACGGTACGGCCTGCTGCTGAGCTGTGGCCAGCGTGGCCGCCAGGGCCAGCAGCAGGAGCCGGACTGGGGAGTCGAAACTCATGTCACTCACTAAGACGCATACTGGCGGCCTGCCGCTGCCTCATCCCACCAGCACCGAGCCTCCGTTGATGTTGAGAATCTCGCCGGTGATATATCCGGCGTGCTCCGTGCACAGGAACAGGATGGGTCCGGCAATCTCTTCTGGAGTCGCCACCCGATGCAGGGGCTGAGCGGCCAGCACCCACTCGCGCGACGTGGGATCGGCCAGGGTGGGCGCCACCATATCGGTGGCCACCCAGCCGGGCGCGACGCTGTTCACCAGGATGCCGTCGGCGGCCAGCTCTGTGGAAAGGCCCTTGGTCAGGCTGATGAGGGCACCCTTGGTGGCGGAGTAGTCCAGGTGGAAAGCTTCGCCACGCTGCCCGGAGGTGGAGCTGACCAGCACGATGTGTCCGCCCTTACCCTGCCGCTTCATCTGCGCCACGGCGTGTTTCACCAGTCCGAACACGCTCTCCAGATTCACCGCGAAAGTGCGCTTCCAGTGGTCCTCGGTCATCTGCTCGATGGGGATGTCCTCATGCGGCCAGATGCCATGGTTGGCTACCAGAATGTCCAGGCGGCCGAAGCGGGAGACCGTCGCTTCCACCAGAGCCCTGGCCGGAGCTTCACTCGCCAGGTCGCTCTCGACGGCGGCGCAGCGCTCCGCGCCGCATTCTTTCACCAGCGCGTCGGCGGGGTCACGCGCGCTCCGGTAGTTGAACATCACCTTGCCGCCGGCCTCGACGAACAGCCGCACGGTGGCCGCGCCGATGCCGCGCGAGCCTCCGGTAATGAGCGCGACCTTGCCTTCGAGACTTAGCGAGACCATGGGAATCTTCTAGTTAACCACAGAGGACACGAAGGGGCACAGCGGTCAGGCTTGAGCGCTACTTGCTCTTGCCCCGGCCGGCCTTGGTGAATTTCGAGGCCGGCAAGCCTTCCGGCTCCACCTGGGCGCGGGGACTCTCATGCCATTCGCGGGCCGCCTCGACCAGCGCGTTAAAGAGGGCCTGGGAGCAGGGATCGTCTTCGGCGGTGCGCTCCGGGTGCCACTGCACGGCGAGCAGCCAGTGGTCGGGTTCGGTGCCTTCCACGGCCTCGATGATGCTGTCGTCGGGGCAGCGGGCGGCCACGCGCAAGCCGCTGCCCGCCTTCTTGGCCGCCTGGTGGTGGCTGGAGTTCACCTTGAACTGCATGGCGGTGAAATCCGGCGAGGGGTGGAGGTTGGTGTCGGGGGCGTCGGACAGGATCTTGGCCAGGCGTGAATCGGGAGCCACGCTCACGGTGTGGGCCTTCTTCAAACGCCGCCCGGCATCGTGCTTCACACCTGTCTCGACATGCTGCAGCAGCGTGCCGGTGCGCCACACGTTCAGCGACTGCAGGCCGTAACAGATGCCCAGCAAGGGCTTGCGCATATTGTGGGCGTCCTGCAGCAGCAGTTCGTCCACGGCGTCGCGCGGCGGGTCCGGCGGGTTGGTGCGCGGGTCGCGTTTGGCGCTGTATTTCTGCGGATCGACGTCGGCGGGACTGCCCGGCAGAAGCACGCCGTCGCAGCCCTTCAGCAGTTGCGCCACTTCGTCCTGCGACTTGTCCAGTGGGATGACTTCGACCTCGCCGCCGGCCTGCTCGATGGCCTTCTGGTACTGCGGCAGGGCGCGGTCGTCGTAGTCTTTGTCAGAGGAGTGAGGGACAGGGATGGCGATGCGGGGTTTCATGAGAATCAGCAGTCAGCAATCACCATTCAGCCACTTCGCGGGGCGACCGTTTCCGACGATGGAACACGTGGGTCTGGAATCTCGGCGCGCGAATAGTATAGGTCTTCCACCGCCTTTTGCACCTTGAGCGCGAGCGCGTCCATGTCCCGCGGCACCAGGCCGGCGGTGGAGATGGGCTCGCCTACCAGCATCAGCATGGGCCGCGGCATGATGTGGAAGGTGTCCATGGGCAGCGCCTCGTACGTGCCTACCAGTGCGATGGGGACGACGTCCGCCTGCGCCTTGATAGCGGCGTAGAACACTCCGCCCAGGAAGGGGATGATCTGGCCGGAGGCCGAGCGCCCGCCCTCGGGATACACCACCAGCGGCATCCCGGCCTTCAGCGTCTCCGCAGCGCGGTTCAAGCTGCGCATGGAAGCCAGCGCGTTCGAGCGGTCGATGGAAACCTGGCCCGAGCGCCGCAAGTGCCAGCCCATGAAGGGATAGTGAAACAACTCCTCCTTGGCCATGATGCGGAACTGGAAGGGCAGGTAGACGTACACCACCGGGATGTCCAGCGCCGAAAGATGATTGGCTGCGTACATGTAGGGCTTCGAGGTATCGATCTTGTCCAGGCCCTCGACCGTCACCGGGCACATGGCAGTCTTCAGGATGAGCCACGACCAGGTGCGCGCGAACCAGTGCTGCACGCGACCGCTCGAGTCGAACAGAGACGACACCAGCGACAGCGTCCCGAGCACGACCGTGTAGAGGTAGATCAGGTTGTTGAGAATGAGGATGGAGCGGAGGAGACTGAGAGTGTGTCGGAGTTGGTTGGTTCGCTTGGCCACGGAGGTGGATCGATCGAATCATTGAATCATTTGGTCATTGAATCATTGAAAAGCAAACCCGGTCGTCTAAGACCCAACCGTCTTCCACTGATTCAATGATTCACGGATTGACTGACTCAATGGCTTCTATCGCTTCGCCGATAATGTAAATGGACCCGGCCACGACCACCAGCCCATCCTTGCCGGCGACTTGAAAGGCGCGGCGCAGGGCAGTGGGGACGTCGGGTTCGGCGGAGATAGTTTCGCCCATGCGGGCGGCGGCGGCCCGCACCTCATCCGGAGTGGCAGAACGAGGGTTTTGGGCGCGGGTAACCACCACGTGCGCGGCCACGGGGAACAGGATCTCCGCCATCTCGCCGATAGCCTTGTCCCGCATTGCCCCAAAGACCAGCGTGACCGGCCGCTCACCCGCCAGCTCGGAGAAGGCGGCGCGCAGCGCCCAGGCGCCGGCCGGGTTGTGGGCGGCGTCCAGCAGCACGGGCGGGCGCCCGGCGGCGGCCGGCAGCATCTCCAACCGCCCGCGCCAGCGCGTCTGCCGTATGCCGCGCTCGACGTCCTGCGCGGTCAGCGGAAAGCCTTGTGCATTGAGTTCAACTGCGGCAGCGATGGCCAAAGCCAGGTTGCGAAGCTGGTGGCGTCCGGTGAGCGGCGAATCGACGGTAATGGTCGAGCCCAGAACTTCGAGCGGATAGCGCGAGCGAAAATCAGTTTCGAGTTTCCAGTTTCGAGTTTCCCGTTCCGCGCCCGGAGAAACCGGCGGCATGTAGGGCACGGCATTCACGCCTCGAGCCTCGCGCTCCAGAATCGTATTGCCCAGCACGTCGTTCGCTTCCGGATGCTGCGGCAGCGTCACCACCACGCCGCCCGGGCGGATGATGCCCGCCTTCTCGCGCGCGATTTCGGCCATCGTGTTCCCCAGGAACTTCTGGTGGTCGAGCGCGATGTCCGTGATCACGCTGAGCACGGGCTCGACCACGTTGGTGGCGTCCAGCCGCCCGCCCATTCCCACTTCCAGCACGGCGATGCGCACACCACTATTTGCGAAATGCTCGAAGGTCATGGCGGTCAGCATCTCAAAGAAGCTGGGATGCCAGGGCAGGGAGCCTGCCGTAACCAGCCGCTGCGCCACTTCTTCCGACCGCGCGTGCACGGCAGCGAAGTCATCGTCGGAAATTTCTTCGCCCGTGATGCGTATGCGCTCGTTCACCCGCAGCAGGTGCGGCGAGGTGTAGAGCCCGGTGTGGTGCCCCGCAGCCTGGAGGATCGAGGCCAGCGTGGCCGCGGTGGAACCCTTGCCGTTGGTCCCCGCGACCAGCACGCTGGCGAAGCGGCGCTCGGGATGCCCCAGCGCCTCCAGCAGCACGCGCATGTTCGCCAGGTCGAACTTGTGCGAGGGCGTGGCGTGCAGCTCATGGCCGAGGGCGAGCAGGCTTTCGACGGCGGAGGCGTAGGACATGAAATCAGCAGTCAGCATTCAGCGGTGAGCGAGCCGATGCCGGAGCAACGCATGATTCTAGCTGAGTGCTGACGGCTAGTTCTTCCCGTTGGCCATCATGAAGTTCAGGGCGCGGGCGATGTAGGCCTTCATTTCCTTGCGGTGGACTACGCCGTCGAGCATGCCGTGCTGCAGCAGGAACTCGGCGCGCTGGAAGCCTTCCGGAAGCTTCTGGCGGATGGTCTGCTCGATGACGCGCGGTCCGGCAAAGCCGATGAGCGCGCCCGGCTCGGCGATATTCAAGTCACCCAGCATGGCGTAAGACGCGGTGACGCCGCCGGTGGTGGGGTCGGTGAGCACCGAGATGTAGGGCAGCTTGGCTTCGTCCAGGCGGGCGAGCGCAGCCGAGATCTTCACCATCTGCATCAGGCTGACGACGCCTTCCATCATGCGGGCGCCGCCCGAAGCGGACACGATGATCAGGGGCTTCTTCTGCTCCGTGGCCCGCTCGATCGCCCGGGTGATGGCCTCGCCCACCACGGCGCCCATCGAGCCGCCGATAAAGCTGTACTCCATGGAGCTCATGACGACGGGACGGCCTTCGAGCGTCCCGGCCACGTTGACGATGGCGTCTTTCAGCCCGGTGACCGATTGCGTCTTGCGCAGGCGCTCGGAGTAGGAGCGCACGTCCACGAACTTCAGCGGGTCGGTCGAAGCCAGGCCGGCGTCGAAGGTTTCGTAGTTCTCGTCGTCCAGCAGCAGGGCCAGGCGGGTGCGGGCGTCGATGCGGAAGTGGCGCTCGCACTTCGGGCACACGTTCCAGTTGGCTTCCAGGTCCTTCTTCCAGATGATCTGGCGGCAGCCCTCGCACTTCACCCACAGCCCTTCGGTGCGGACGCGCTTTTCGCCCGTGGGCTCCAGATCGCCGGTTTCGCGTTTGAACCAAGCCATAAAAGAACAGTTGCCAGTGGTCAGTAGCCAGTTGCCAGCAAATACGGATGCGCGCCTTTCGCGCAGTGGCGCGAGTCGGCGCGCCCAGATCCTTCGCTCGGCAAAGGAAAATGCGCCTCGCTCAGGATGACAATCAGTATTCTATGCCTCGCTGCGCCATCACGCCTTTTTCGTAGGCGTGCTTCACCTGGCGCATCTCGGTGACGGTATCGGCCAACTCCACGATTGTCGGATGCGCGTTGCGCCCCGTCAAGATGACGTGCGCCATCTCCGGCTTCTTCTTCAGCGTTTCCACCACTGTGGCGGCATCCAGCATGCCGTAGCTAATGGCGTAGTTGATCTCATCCAGGATGATCAGGTCCCACTCGCCAGAGAGGATGGCTTTCTCCGCCTCCGCCCACGCTTCGCCCACCATGCGGACGTCTTCCGGGTCGGGTTCCGCGCCGCCCACCTTCACAAAGCCCCGGCCCATCTGCTTCATCACAAACTTGTCGCCGAAGGCCTGTACCGCGTCCAGTTCGCCGTAGTGCCAGGAGCCCTTGAGGAACTGCAGCATCAGCACCTTCATGCCCTGACCCACGGCGCGCAAGGCCGTCCCCATGGCGGCGGTGGTCTTGCCCTTGCCGGGACC
>DATIGQ010000082.1 GCA_035454605.1 Terriglobales bacterium | reverse complement strand
AGCGAACGGTCAGGCGAGCCTTTGATGCAGTTCGAGCAGCGGTTTTTCTCCGTCGTTCTCGAAAAGGGGGAGTGGTACGTCGTTTCGTACGAGGAGTTCAGCAAGCTCAAAGTGGGTGAGAAGGCAACGTTCATAGCCTTCGGCCCCATTTCCCAACCAGTTCTCTGATGGATACAAAGTGGCTGAAGGTGCTAAACGCCGAGATCACTTCCTGCCGCCTCTGCCCGCGGCTGGTGGCGCACCGGGAGAAAGTCGCGCGCGAGAAGCGCCGCGCCTATCGCGACTGGGAGTACTGGGGCAGGCCGGTCCCGGGGTTCGGCGACCCGCGGGCGCGCGTCCTGGTACTGGGCTTGGCTCCGGGCGCACACGGCTCCAACCGCACCGGGCGCATGTTCACGGGTGACGGCTCCGGCGACTTTCTCTATCCGGTCCTCTATCGCGCCGGCTTCGCCTCGCAGCCCGACGCCACCGACCGCGACGACGACCTCCGCCTGCGCGGCCTTTACATCACGGCCGCGGCGCGCTGCGCGCCTCCGGACAACAAGCCCGCGCCAGCCGAGCTGGCCAACTGCTCGGCCTTCCTCGACCGCGAGCTAGAGGGGCTGAGTCACGTGCGCGTCGTGGTCGCCCTGGGCCGCGTCGCCTTCGACGCCTTCCTGCGCCATCTGAAGCGCAGAGGCCTGATTGAGACTGCGCGGGGCATGGTCTTCCGCCACGGCGCGCGCTACAGGCTGCCGGGCGGCAGGACGCTGCTAGCCTCCTATCATCCTTCCATGCAGAACACGCAAACCGGGAGGCTGACGCGGCCGATGTTCCTCAGGATCTTCAGGGCCGCAAGGCGACTCGCGGAAACAGATTGAGGGATTGTCCATCGACGGATTGAACGACTGACTCAATGATTCAGTGATTCAATCTCCCGGACGCTTGCGTTCTGAACCCGCCCGATCTCGATTACCGCTACCCACTGTCCTCCCCGGCGTTCCTGGTAGACGATGTGCCCGCCCAGCAGCGCGGCGGCGGACTCCGGCTCCGGGTCGCGGTGATAGTCGAAGAAGTGCGTCTCCCATCGTTCCCATTGGGGAAACCGGCGCAACAGGTTTTGCGGCGGATCGGGCTTGGTGGAGAACAACAGGGCCACGTCGTACAAAGCATTGTTGCGCGCCGCGATGGCCATTTGTGGAGGCGAAAAGTCGCGCAACGCGATGACCCGCAGCGGAATCCGCGCGTAGCCCAGGTACGGTCGCGTCAGCTCGTCCGTGCCCGGCCACGCCGTGAGCACGCGCGCCAGCGAGTAGCGCTGGCTTAGGTAGTCCGCCGCGCGCTTGTGCATGAGCACGTAGTCGCGCCACGCCAGGCTGTCTTCGGGGGAGAACGGCACCGGCGGCTGCAGGAACATGGCCGCCACGAATACGGCTGCGACCGTCGCCACCAGCGCCCTCCAGTGGCGCAGTCGGCGGCGCAGCGTCGAAACCCACACGATGACCACCAGGGGAACCGCCGGAAGCATGTAGCGCGCCAGCACCGCTCCGCCCGCCACCGAGAACGCCGCGACGTAGGCCGCGATCACTACTGCGAACGTCATCTGCGTGCCCAGGGCGATGCGTGGGCGCTCCTGGTCGCCCTCGCGCAGAGGCCGTCGGAACATGGCGAGCAGGCCGGCCAGCGTGAGCGCCCACAGGCCCTGGTGGCCGAAGGCCTGCCACAGCCGGCGCAGCGCTGCCAGCGCCATGCGCAGCGGGTCGAACGTGGCCAGCAGGTTGTACCGCACGTACTCCGGATTGCCGAACAGGTAGCCGGTGCGCTCGCGGTGATACTCAAACCATAGGGCCAGAGGGACCGCGGCCAGCAGCAGCAGCAGGTATTGCGGGCCGTGGCGGGATTCCTCCGGGTCATGCGGCGCCTTTGCGCGCCGCAGGAACTGCCATCCTGCCAGGGCCAGCGGCGCGACGATGGCCGTCTCTTTGGCCAGCGCGGCCAGCGCGAACAGCAGAGTCGCCCTGGCCATGCGCCGCTCCACGTAGAACGAAAGCGCCCACATCGTTAAAGCCATGGCCGCCAGGTCCAGATGCGCCATCACGCTCTGCATGAAGAAGACGGGATACAGCGCGGTGACGACGGTTGCCGCCGCGGCCACTTCCGCGTTCGCCACCTGCCTGGCCAACCGGTGGACGCCCACCAGCGCCAACGCCGCCACCAGCAGCATGGCGGTGCGCGTCACCGCTGGCATGAGTCCGGAAAGCTTCCACCAGAGCGCCAGGTAGGCCATCACCAGCGGAGGGTGAGCATTGGAGAGCGTGGATTGGGGAATGGGATCACCGGTCAGCAGCAGGTCCCGGGCCGCGGGCACGAAGTATCCCGCCTCATCCCAGAAGTAGGGGAGGCGCAGCAGGGGAGAGTGCAGCAGGAAAAGCGCGGTAAAGATCAACGCAAAAGTGCGCGCCCGGTGCCCCGCGTAGAGAAGCCACTTTTTGGCGACGTCGGCTGTCCGGCCCACTTCACGCTTCCCACTGAAGACTGAGAACTGCGAACTGAGGACGAGGCAGTGATCTCCGGCCACCGGCCACTAGTTGATGGGCCCCCCGGGCGTCATTTGCGGGTCCAGCTTGATTTCTCCAAAGGCCTTCTCGTAGTTCATGACGTTCTGTTCCAGGATGGCCATCAACGCCTTGGCTTGCTGCGGGCTGAGATAGATGCCTTGGTAGTTCTGCACCTCGACCTCGGTGGGCGTCTGCTGCCGCAGCGTGCCGAAGACCAGGAAGAAGTCCCAGACGCTCACCCGCACCTGCACGCTGTTGGCATAGTTCTCGCGGTAGTCGCCGCTCTGGAAGAGCTTGACGTTGGGCTGTTGCGGATTCGACATGATGGCCTCGTTGAGAATGGTGTGGAGCCCAGGGACGCGATCCGAGGCTTCCAGCTAGAAGCAGCTAGAAGCTGTTTTCTGGTGCCAGGAGTGGGATTCGAACCCACACGCCGTATGGCACACGCTCCTAAGGCGTGCGCGTCTGCCAGTTCCGCCATCCTGGCTGCCCTCATTGTAATTCCTTCGCGGCTCGGGATGGGGCAGCGGAACCGCGGGCGGAACCTTCCCGGGCCACAAGTACGCCCGAACATAACGACGCCTTCCGGCAGAAGCCGGAAGGCGTCCTGAATCCGTCAGCACTCGGCCCGGCGCGCTCACCAGCGTCGCGGCGCGTCGGCTCCCCGGGCGCTCAGTAGTTCTGCATGAAGCCCTGGTAGAGCCAGAAGCCGAAGATCACCACCGCCAGCACACCCGAGGCGGCCCCGAACATGCGCACCAGCGGCGTGAGCTTGTCGATCCTGGCGACCAGCTCCTGCTGCTCCTGTGCCATGTGCGATTCCGACTCGTCGATGAACAGCTGGTCGTCCTCGTGGATGGTGAGCGTGCTGCGATAGATCAGCAGAACCACAAGCACCGCGGTGATCGCACCCCAGATGATCAACATCATGGTCATGGTCGGCATACGCTACCTCGCTCGGAGCCCGGGATCGTCTGCGCCCAAGGACCGGCGGCAACCCGCGTGTCAGGCCAGCCGATAGGGGGTCCCTGCCGCAGATTATAGCCCCGCAACCGACCGCAAGCGCAAATTTCAGGGGCCTCCTCTCCGGCCCCCTAGCAGTACCGGAACAGCACCCCCACCAGCAGTAACAGCAGGCCGAAAAACAGCACCGCTTTCAGCCCCTTCTGCTGTTCTTCCACGTCCACTTCGGCCGAATATTCCTCCGGCTCCGGCTCATCGCCGTACTTGGACGGCGGGAAGAACAGGGGATCGCGATCCGAGCGGCCCATGCGCGCCATTGTAGCTGGCCGCGGTGACCAGGGCCGGCGAAACCGCGGCCGGCATGGGAGCACTCCTGCGGCCCCGCATCCCCTCCGTCTCCACAGCATCTAATTGTGTGAGGGCTCGTAGCTGGAAGCTAATGAAGGGCCTCACGGGCCCGTGCTATAATCAGCCGCGAAGGAGATACGAATGTCCACAACCACCACACCGAACGTCGAAACGACCCCCAAGGCTCCGCCCGTCACCCTGACCCCCGCGGCCATCGCCAAGGTCAAGGAGATCATGGCGCAGCAGGATCCTGTCCCGGCCGGCCTGCGGGTCGGCGTGGTCGGCGGCGGCTGCTCCGGCTTCTCTTACTCCATGGCCTTTGAGAACTCTGCCGGCATGATGGACAAGAGCTTTGACTTCGACGGCCTCAAGGTTTTTGTCGACGCCACCTCGCTCATGTACCTGAACGGCTGCGTCGTGGACTACGTGGAGACGCTCGAGGGCGCCGGCTTCAAGTTCGAAAACCCCAACGTCAAGACCACCTGCGGCTGCGGCTCCTCCTTCAACGTATAGGCTGCCGAGTCTTGGCCCCGTCTTCGCGACGGGGCCTTTGTGTCTTGCGCGGGATTGCGATGGGTAATCTGTAACGCGCAATCTCTCCCGGCCCCAGCGGCGACATCACGCAAATTACAAATGTCTCACTTGTCTGGCGGCAGAGTGGGCTGTAGTGGCCTGCCTTGCGGCTGCGTTCCCGGCGTGGGCGTGCTCGGCTTCCCGGGTTGACCAGGCCGTCCCGGCTGCGCCGTCTGTCCCGGCTGAACGGGCGGGCGCGCGCCCGGGTCTTGGGATACGTCGTAGACGAACTCCCATTCGTTGTAGTGATTCTTGCCGTCGAGTTCGCGGATGGACTCCTCTTCGCTCTTGCTGGCGACGCCTACGATGGGACCGCCGCCGAAGCGCCGGCCCGAGAGCGAATCGCCCGCAGGTCGGCCCGCCGGTCTGGTGGCGGAGCCGGGTTGTTCGCTGGTTCCGCCCGCCGGTCGCGCGCCGGGCAGGACCGCCTGACCCGCTTGCGCCTGCCCGCCGCCGAATGGCTGCCCGGCCCTGGGCCGCGCTTCGCCGAAGTGGATGATGCGCCACTCGCCGCTTTCCGTCATCGGATCCTTGTAGCGGCGGCGCAGGAAGCGCAGGTTGTTGGTGTTCTCCAAGTCCTCCATCTTGGCGGGATAACGTCCGAACTTGCGAACGTAGCGCTGGATGGCGCGCACGTACTGCCGCCCGCGCCGGATCATCTCTTCCTCGCGGTCGCGTTTGATCTGCTGCGCGATCACCGGCGCCGACACCGCCATGGCCAGCAGCATCAACATGAGCGCCAGCAGGATGGCCAGCATGGCGTAGCCGCGCTCGCTCGAGGCTTGTGTCGATCGCGTGAAGTAACGCCGTTTCATGGACGAGCAAACCAGCCGCTGGCTGCCGGCACTAGCTTTGTGTCAGCGGCAGGGTCTGGCGATGGTTGTACTGCAGGTCCTCCACCTCCACCGTGCCCACGCCGATGCGCACGATCTTGTAGCGCCGGTTGATGATGTCGCCCTCGGCGCCGATGAACACGTTCTCTCCCTGCGAGAGGAAAACCTTTTTAGGCTCGCCCGGCTGGCTGGCGAACCCGAAGAACTTCAAGTTGATAGGCGGCGGCGCGGGTGGTTGCCCCGCAACCGTCGCTCCTGCGCCTGGGCCGGCTGGCCGCACCACGTCCGCCACCGGCTTGGGGATTTCGATCTGACTCTGAAAGATGTTCCTTCCCGTGCCCTTGTACTCCGTCTCCTGGCTGGCACGCAGCAAGTCCAGACGCAGGGTGGGATTGAGCGAAGCGGCCGGTGGTCCGCGACGCGCGCGCCGGGGCGCGTTGCGCGAGCGCGTGGTGGCTGTCGGCGCCGCGTTCACGGGGGTGGAAGCCACCGGCTGCGGCTCCGGGCTGCGGAACATGCGCGGCACGGTATACAGTCCCGCCGCAACGGTCACCGCCAGCAGCAACACCATGCGCCGGTTTTCCAATCCCAACTTCAAGTTAGCTCTCCTGCTTCAAGTAAGTCTCCAACTCCAGGTCGAGCCTCACCTGCCCCTCTTCTCCTTCGTTCAGCGTGATGCGCTGAATGACGAAGAACATGGGGTCGCGTTCCAGCGCGTTGAGGAACTTCATCAGGCTGAGGTAATCGGCGGCCAGATTGGCCTTCACCGTTACCTGCCGAAGCCCGCGCAGCTCGCTCTCTTCCGTGGCGTACTTGACCTGCGAGATTTGCACGTGGTTCTTCGAGGCCAGCTTGCCCAGCCGCTCCGCCAGCGCCGACGCTTCCGAGGGCACACGCTCGGCATAGAACTTGTCCAGGTCCTGCGCGGCCTGCTTCAGTTTCTGGTCCACCTTGCGCAGGGGAGCCACCTCGCGCTCCCGCAGCCCGCGGCGCGCTTCCAGGCTCTGCTTTTCCGCCATCAGGTCCTCATGGGAGCGGGCCAGGGGTGAGAGCAGGAACGCGCCCGCGGCCGCGTCCAGCACCAGCAGGACGACCAAGAGCCACAGCATGCTCTTTCGCAACTCCTGCAGGTTGGAGATCATGGTGCGCCTCCGGCCAGGGCAGCCTCCGGGATGTAGAGGGCCACGATGTCGAACTGGATCGGACTCTCCTCATCGGCGCGCGTTTGCTCGGAGCGCAGCTCCGGCAGCCGGAAGCGCTCCGACGTCTCCATGCGCCGCACCAGCTCCAGGGCCTGGTCGCGCGAGCGTCCGGCCACTCGCATGTGCAACTCGATCTGGTTGCCTTCCACTACCGCGGGCTCGAGCGAAGTTACGTACACCTGCGCCGGCATGATCTTCTCCAGGGCTGCGAACACCTGCGTCCAGGAGAAGGTGCGGCGCGCAATCAGGCCGTTGGTGAACGCGGCGCGCCGCCGCAACTCGGCGTGTTCGGGACGGTTCAGCACCGCCACCGCTTCCTGCTGCTCGCGGTCCAGCCGGGCCAAGTCTTCCTGTATCTGCTCGATCTCAGCGCGCGTGTCTTGCGTGCCCGCCCACGTGCTCACGGCGTAGCTCACCAGGCCGAGCGTCAGCAGGCCCACCAGCGCCAGGGCCGTGCCCCACTGGGCGAGGAATTGTCGTACGTCCTCGTAAGGCTGGCTGGCCAGATTGACGTCGAGCTTCATGCCAAAGCTCCCAGCACGCCGGCCAGGGCCGAAACCGGCACGTGGTCGCGCGTGAGCATCTGCTCCATCTGGGCGCGGCTCACCAGCGGCTCGGCCCGCACTCCGATCTGCGTTTCCAGGGCGGCTCCCAGCCCCTCCGACTCCAACTGCCCCGCCAGAAGCACACGATCCAGGCCGGAGCCGTAGGTGTCTTTGAAGAACACGACCGAGGGATAGATTTCGTCGGCCAGGCGGGCATCGTCGCCCGTTCCCGGCTCGTTCTCCAGCGTGCGGTACAGGCGCAACTCGTTGCGGTCCACGATGGCCACCGTGGTGGTGAGCGCATCGGTCTTCACGATCATGGCCGGAGTCAGCGCGTCCACCGCGCCCAGCACCGCCAGCATCGAAGGCACGACCACCCCCGGCGTGTAGCCGGCGTCGCGGAACGCGGCTTCATACTCCTCCACCACCGGGCGCGGCGCCACTGCCACGACCGCGGTGATGCGGCCGGCTTCGGCCGCGAACGTTCCTTGCGGCCTCTGTACATGGAAGGAGATGGCGGCGTGTTCCACGTCGAAGGGCAGCGTCTTGCGCAGCCGGAAGCGCACCAGGGAGGTGGCCTCGTCGGTGTGCTGCGGGAAGTTCTCGAATTCCAGCAGGGAAACCCGCACGGCTGCATCCGGCAGGATGGCGATCACGTCGCGCGCCCGTCCCGCCACCGGGCCCAGCGCGTTGGCGATGGCCTGGCGCAGTTCCGCCGCGTCGCCTACGTTGCCGGCCGCCAGCCCGGGATGCACCGTGCCCACCCCGATGGTCCGGCACGTGCACAGGTCCAGGCCTTGTCCCAGTTGCGCCGCGCGCGCCGCAATCACCCGGTTGGCGGCGACTTCACACGCCACCTTGGGCCGCGCCCGCGCCTTGCCTTCACCGCTCATAGTCCTGTGCCGCGGTCACTCCATCGACCGCTTCGCCGCCGATTGTATCCGAAA
>DATIGQ010000081.1 GCA_035454605.1 Terriglobales bacterium | reverse complement strand
AGACCGATCTCAGCATCCCTGGCCATCCCGAGGTGTTCGTGGTGGGTGACTTGGCCGCCTGCAGGGACGCCGAAGGCAAAATCGTTCCCGGCGTCGCTCCCGCCGCCGTGCAGCAGGGAATGGCTGCCGCCAGGAACATCTGGCGCGACATTCAGAAGAAGCCGCGGGAAAAGTTCGTCTACCTGGACAAAGGATCGCTGGCCACCATCGGGCGCGCCGCCGCCGTTGCCGATCTCCCCGGGCTACGGCTCTCCGGGTGGATTGCCTGGCTGGCCTGGCTGTTCATCCATATCTACTTCCTCATTGGCTTCCGTAACCGCATCCTGGTGATCATCCAGTGGGCCTGGGCCTATTTGACTTTTCAGTGTGGAACACGGCTCATTACCGGCAGGACGGATATCTCGGAAGATGTGCGATAAGGGTGGGCGCTGAGAACTAAGAACTGAGAACCGCTACCGTCTCGCCGCCAGGATTCCCAGGATTTCTTTCAACTCATGCCGCACCTGGCGCAGCTCCTTGGCCACCGGCTTGGGAGGAGCGAAGGGTAGGGCGGCTTGTCCCTTGCTGGCCTTATTCTCGCTGCGCAGGTGCTGGCGGGCGCCGGCGATGGTGAATCCTTCCTCGTAGAGCAGCTTCTTGATGCGCAGCGCCATCTCGACTTCGCGTTTGCGATAGGTCCGCTGGCCGCTGGAGCTCTTGGCGGGCTTGAGTTGCGGAAACTCCGTCTCCCAGAAGCGCAGCACGTAGGCGGGCAGCCTGCACAGGCGGGAGACCTCTCCGATGCGGAAGTAGAGCTTGTCGGGGACCACCACCTCGGGCACAGCGCGCGTTTTGGATTTTTGTCGCGCCATCGGTGGGACTCCCGGATGGTACGTGTGGGCTCTGTGGAGCGTCAATAGCGCGCAAAACAAAACCGCCGCGCGTCCGCGGCGGTCAGGCTTCGGTCACTGGCGGCGGAGCTCGCGCTCCGCGCGCTTACTTCTTTTTCTTCTTCATCATCTTTTTCTTTTTCATCTGGCGGTCATCCTCTCTCCCTTGAGATGGATCGATTCGGCTGATCCTCATCGCTTCGAGCCCCAATTCCTGGGACATTCTCGAAGACCTATGCTTGATATTGGGATAGGTTCATATCAGTGTCAACGTCAAATTCTAGGGCGTAACTGTTTACTTACGCCGCCATCGAAGCGTCTCCGGCGGTACACTCTTTCCCGCATGGCGCGCGACCCCATCGAGCTCGAGGTCTTCAAGAACATCTTCCACTCCATCGCCGAGGAGATGGGAGCGGCTCTGCGCCGCACCGCCTTCTCCCCCAACATCAAGGAACGCCGCGATTATTCCTGCGCCGTGTTCGACGCCGCCGGCCAGGTGCTGGCTATGGGTGACCACATGCCCGTGCACCTGGGTTCCATGCCCATGTCGGTGCGCGCCGCCATCGACGCTTTTCCGCTCGCGCCCGGAGACGTAGCTATGCTCAACGATCCCTTCCGCGGCGGCACCCACCTTCCGGACATCACGCTGGTCGCTCCCGTCTATGTTGGGAGGCTCGCCTCGACCGCCGGAAAATCGCGTCGGCCGGATTTCTACGTGGCCAACCGCGCCCATCACGCCGACGTGGGCGGCGCCTACGCCGGTTCCATGGGCTTGTGCCGCGAGATCTACCAGGAGGGCTTGCGCATCCCGCCGGTCAAACTGGTCCGCCGCGGCGCCATGGACAAAGACGTTTTGGCGCTGCTGCTCGCCAACGTCCGCACGCCCACCGAGCGCGAGGGCGACCTCGGCGCCCAGATCGCCGCCTGCCACACCGGCTCCGCGCGGCTGAAGGACGTCTGCGCACGCTACGGGCTGGCGCGCGTCCGGCGCGCCGCCCGCGACCTCCTTGACTATAGCGCCGAGATAATGCACGCCTTTCTCGGTATTGTTCCACGTGGAACATACCGCGCCGAGGACTTCCTGGACGGCGACGGCGTCAGCGACCGCCCGGTGCGCATCGCCGCGACGGTTACGTTTCATTCCCGCTCGAGGAAGGCCGCGCGCCGCGAGCCGGTGGTCACCGTGGACTTCACCGGCAGCGACCCGCAGGTGGAGGGCAGCGTGAACGCGGTCGAGGCCATCACCTGGTCGGCGTGCTTCTACGTCTTCCGCTGCCTGCTGGAAGAAGACGTGCCGGCGACGGCCGGCCTGATGCGTCCCATTCGCGTGATTGCGCCGGAGGGAACCGTGGTCAACGCGCGGCCGCCGGCGGCGGTGGCCGGCGGCAACGTCGAGACCTCGCAGCGCATCGTTGACGTGCTCTTGCGCGCGCTCGCACAAGCCATGCCCGAGCGCATCCCGGCGGGTTCCTCGGGCACCATGAACAACCTTACCATCGGCGGCATCGACCCGCGCCCGGGTGAGCGCGGAGCGAGCGGTGGCCCGCGCGAGCAGAGCGCGAGGGCGAAGCAGCGCAGGGCTGCGGAGCCCTCAAAGGAAGCCGAGCCCTTCGCGTACTACGAGACCATCGCCGGCGGCATGGGTGCGCGGCCCACCAAGCCCGGCGTCTCCGGCGTCCACACCCACATGACCAACTCGCTCAACACGCCGGCGGAAGCGCTGGAGCACGCTTACCCGTTCCGCGTCACGCGCTACGCGCTGCGCTCGGGCTCGGGCGGCAACGGGCGCTTCCGCGGCGGCGACGGCATCGTGCGCGAGATCGAGGTGCTCACCGACGCCCAAGTCACGTTGCTGGCCGAGCGGCGTTCGCGCGGGCCTTACGGATTGCACGGCGGCGAAGAGGGCGCCCCCGGCCGCGCCTTGGTCATCCGCCTCGACGGTACCCAGGAAGAGATCGGCGGCAAGGTCAGCGTGCGCCTAGCCGCCGGCGAGCGCATCCGCATCGAGTCGCCCGGCGGCGGAGGCTTCGCGCGGAGCGGGCCAAGCTCGCTGAGCCGCGCGCGCAAAGCCAAGACGTGACCATGACGCGCGGGCGGTCACAGTGGCCGCAGCCGTGCGCGTGCTAGAATTTTTCGGTTTGCCGGCTGCCAGCGTCGTTCGCGGAGCGGCGCGGTCGGGGCGTGGCCACATCGCGAAGGGACCCATGAATGCCTGAGACCATGCTGGCGGTAGTGAAGGCCGAGCCCAAGGCGGGCGCGGAGATCCGCGACGTCCGCATTCCCGCGATCGGCCTGCAGGACGTGCTGGTGCGCGTGAAGGTGGCCTCGGTCTGCGGCACCGACCTGCACATCTACAACTGGGACGCCTGGGCGCAACGCCGCATCCATCCGCCGCTGATTCCTGGGCATGAATTCTGCGGAGAAGTAGTCGAGGTCGGCGCGGAGGTCACCGCCGTCAAGCCGGGCGATTTCGTGAGCGCCGAGATGCACGTGGCCTGCGGCAAGTGCCTGCAGTGCCGCACCGGCGACGCGCACATCTGCCAGTTCGTGAAAATCATCGGCGTGGACGCCGACGGCGCCTTCGCCGAGTACGTGCGCATCCCGGAGTCGAACATCTGGAAGATCGATCCCGCCATCCCACCGGAGTACGCCTCCGTGCTGGATCCGCTGGGCAACGCGGTGCACACCGTGCTGGCGGGAGAGATCGCGGCGCGCACCGTCGCCATCACCGGCTGCGGACCGATCGGTTTGTTCGCCATCGCCGTGGCGCGCGCGGTGGGCGCCACCACCGTGTTCGCCATCGAGACCAACACGCATCGCCGCAAGATCGCCGAGAAGATGAAGGCCGACTACGTGCTCGATCCGGCGTCGGAGGATGTCAAGGCGCGAGTCTTCGATTTGACCGACGGTCAGGGCGTGGACGTGGTGCTGGAAATGGCCGGCCATCCCGACGCCATCCGAACCGCCTTCGACATCGTGCGCCGCGGCGGGCGCATCTCGCTGCTCGGTTTGACCAACCGTCCCGTATCGCTGAACTTTTCCGAGGACATCATCTTCAAGGGCATCACCATCCAGGGCATCAATGGGCGGCGCATGTACCAGACCTGGTACCAGATGACCGCGTTGCTCAAAGCCGGCAAGCTGGACCTGCATCCGGTCATCACCGACCGCATGGCCATGAAGGATTTTTCGCGCGGCATGGAGCGATTGAAGACGGGTGAGGCCTCCAAGATTTTGCTCTATCCGAATGGGGTGAAATGAATCGCAAGATTGCTTTCCTGCTTCTGCTGGTTTCCAGCCTGGTTTTCGCTGCCGACCAGAAGGCCACCTTTCCCAACACCGCCGAACTGATCGGCATGGCGGGCCGCTTTGCGCCCACGGACCTGGGAGTGGACGTGTCGCATCTCACGCCGGGCGACCGCGCGGCGCTGGCCAAGCTGATCGAGGCGGCGCGCATCATGGACGCACTGCAGCTCGAACAGCGCTGGGGCGGCAACCCGGATCTCTACAAGAAGCTGCAGAAGGACACCTCCCCGCTGGGGCGCGCGCGCCTGCGCTACTTCTGGATCAACAAGGGGCCGTGGTCGGCGCTCGACGACAACAAGGCGTTCTTACCCGGCGTGCCGCCGAAGAAGCCGCTGGGCGCGAACTTCTATCCCCTGGACGCCACCCGCGAGGAGCTGGAGAAGTGGATGGCCGGCCTGTCGGAGAAGGAGCGTGATCAGGCGCAGTGGTTCTTCACGCTCATCCGCCGCGGGCCGGGAGGGAAGCTGCGCATCGTTCCCTATAGCGAGGCCTACAAGCCCTATCTCGTGAAGGCGGCGAAGCTGCTCCGCGAGGCTGCCGCGCTCACCACTAACGCTTCGCTGAAGAAGTTCCTGAATCTGCGCGCCGATGCCTTTCTCTCCAACGATTACTTCGACAGCGACGTGGCGTGGATGGACCTGGACTCCCCGGTGGATGTCACCATCGGCCCCTATGAGACCTACAACGACGAAACGTTCGGGTACAAGGCCGCGTTCGAGGCCTACGTCTCCATCCGCGATGAGAACGAAACGGAGAAGGTCCGCTTCTTCGCCGGGCACATGCAGGAACTGGAGGACAGCCTGCCCATCCCGGCCGAGCACCGCAATCCCAAGGTGGGGGCGCTGGCGCCGATGGTGGTGGTGAACGAAGTATTCGGCGCGGGCGACGGGAACATGGGAGTACAGACCGCGGCCTACAACCTGCCCAACGACGAGCGCGTGGTACAGCAAAAAGGCGCCAAGCGGATCATGCTGAAGAATATCCAGGAGGCGAAGTTCCAGAAGACGCTGGTGGCTATCTCCAAGGTCGTGCTTCCGCCTCCGGCGCAACCCGATCTGGATTTCGATTCCTTCTTCACGCACATTCTGGCGCATGAGATCACGCATGGCCTGGGTCCGCAGCGGATCAAGGTAGGCGGCCGTGAGACCACGGTGCGCCAGGAACTGAAAGAAGTGTACGGGACCATCGAAGAAGCCAAGGCCGACGTCACCGGCCTCTATGCAGTGCAGCATCTGATGGATCGCGGACTGCTGAAAGGGACGCTGGGCCAGGGCGAGGCCGCCGAACGCCGCCTGTACAACACCTACCTCGCCTCGGCGTTCCGCACGCTGCGGTTCGGGGTAACCGACTCGCACGCCCGAGGCATGGCCATCCAGTTCAATTACCTGCGCGATAAGGGCGCATACATCCTCAACCCGGACGGCACGTTCTCCGTGGACTTTGCGAAAATCAAGGATGCGGTGCGCGACCTGGACCGCGAACTGCTCATGCTCGAAGCGACGGGCGACTACGCCGGCGCCAAGAAGATGATCGAGACCCTGAGCGTGATTCGGCCGGAAATGCAGGCGGCCATGGACAAACTGAAGGACACGCCTACCGACATCGAGCCGGTGTTCGTGACCGCGAACCAGATCGCGCCGCCGGAGCGGTAGAAGCGCAAGAAAGAGGCGCGCGGAGTTGTAAACTATCTGCCGCCATGACGACCGCAACGCGCGCCAATCCTCTTTCCTATCTCACCGACCAGCTCAACGACCTGAAGCAGAAGGGCACGTACTTCCGCCTGCGGGTGCTGGAGGACGAGCAGGCCCCGGTGTGTACGTTCGACGGCAAGCGGGTGATCAACCTGGCCTCGAACAACTACCTGGGCCTGACCACGCACCCCAAGCTGCGTGAAGCCGCGCTCGAAGCTACGCGCAAGTTCGGCGTGGGATCGGGAGCGGTGCGCACCATCGCCGGAACCATGTCCTTACACATGGAACTGGAAGAGAAGATTGCGCGCTTCAAGAACGTCGAGGCCTCGGTAGTGTTCCAGTCCGGATTCACCGCCAACGCAGGGACGGTTTCGGCGGTGCTGGGGCGCGAAGACTTCATCGTCTCCGACGAGCTGAACCACGCCTCCATCATTGACGGGGCACGGCTATCCCGCGCCACCATCAAGGTCTTCCGGCACAAGGACGTCGCCCACGCGGAGGAGCAACTGAAAGAAATCGCCGGACAGCCAGGCCGCAAGCTGCTGATCACCGACGGCGTATTCTCCATGGACGGCGACATCGCACCACTGCCCGCGCTCTGCGACCTGGCGGAGAAGTACGGCGCCATCATGATGGTGGATGACGCGCACGCTTCGGGCGTGCTGGGGCGCAACGGCCGCGGCACCATCGACCACTTCGGCGTGCACGGGCGCGTGGACATTCAGGTGGGTACGCTGTCGAAGGCGATCGGCGCGCTGGGTGGATACGTGTGCGGCACGCGCGACCTGATCGAGTTCCTGTATCACCGCGGGCGGCCGTTCCTCTTCTCGACTTCGCATCCGCCTTCCGTTGCGGCCACCTGCATTGCAGCCTTCGAGGTCCTGGAGCAGGAGCCGGAGCGCATCGAGAAGCTGTGGGAGAACACGCGCTTCTTCAAAAAGGAACTGGGCGTGTTGGGCTTCAACATCGGCGGCGTGAACACGCCGGCCAGTGAGACGCCCATCACGCCGGTCATCGTCGGTGAAGGGCGACTGGCCATGGAGTTCTCGCGCGAGCTGTTTGCCGCGGGCGTAATGGCGACCGGAATCGCCTTTCCGACGGTGCCCGAGGGCAAGGCCCGCATCCGCACCATCGTTACGGCCACGCATACGCGGGAGGAACTGGAGAAGGCGCTGGAGACGTTGGGAAGGGTGGGGAAGAAGCTGGGGATTATTTTGTGATTGGGTGATTTGGTGATGGAAGAGCAGATCCCTCGCCCGCCGCTGCGGGCTCGGGATGACAATCCGCATCCGGTGTTGGTGAGCGCCTTGCCCACTGCACTCGCATCGGCAGGAGTCGGCGCGCCGCTATTGTCACTCGCTGGATTTCCCCTCCTAAGTTTCGCCATTTGGCAGTTCTTCTCGCTGGTGTGTCATCAGGATCCGGCGCGTTCGTTCTGGATCGCGGGCATGCCGGTTGCGGTGTGCGCGCGCTGTCTGGGCATCTACCTGGGAGCTGCCGCAGGCGCGTGGGTCGAGGCCAGCCGGAAGACACTGCTCAGGGCGCTGGCCATCGTGCTTGCAGCCAGCTTGCTGGATTTCGCGGCCGAGATGGCAGGAGTGCACGGCAACTGGCCGCTGGCGCGCTTCGCTTTAGGTGCAATGCTGGGTGGGACGATGGGAGCCCTGGTGGCGAACTCACTGCGCCGCGAGGGCGCAGGTCAAGCAAGCCTGGCCACGGATTAGCACGGATCCATAGCGATACTTCACGCCGGAAGACTCAGGATTTTCCGTATTCGTCTGCGCTAATCCGCGGCTTGTTCTCAGCCCACGCGGTACACGAACTGCCCCTCGACGATGGTGGCCACCACCTTGCCTGTGAGCTGCCAGCCGTCGAAGGGAGTGTTGCGCGCGCGGGAGCGCGATTCGGAGGCGTGGAAAGTCCAGCGGGCCGCGGGATCGAAGACGGTGACGTCGGCTGGGGAGCCGCGGGCCAGGCTGCCGCGTCCTTTCAGGCCGAGCACGCGGGCCGGACCGGTGGAGAGCAACTCGACGATGCGCAGCAGCGGCACGCGCCGCTCCTTGTGCAGGCGCAGCACGGCGAGGCCCAGCGCGGTTTCCAACCCCGTGACGCCAAAGGCGGCGCGCTCGAACTCCACGTCCTTCTCATGCGCGGCGTGGGGCGCGTGATCGGTGGCGATGGCATCCACGGAGCCATCGGCCAGCCCCACCAGCAGCGCTTCGCGGTCATCGGGCGAGCGCAGGGGCGGGTTCATCTTGCAGCGGGTGTCGTACTGGCCGACATTCTCATCCACGAGCGTGAAGTGGTGCGGCGTGACTTCGCAGGTGATGCGGGCGCGATTGCGCCGACCGCGACGTACAGCCTTCAATCCGGCAGCGGTGGAGACGTGAGCTACGTGGAGCCGGGCACCCACCTGATGCGCGAGCTTGACGTCCCGCTCCACGATCTCCGCCTCGGCGGCCACCGGCATGCCGCGCAACCCCAGGCGGAAAGCGGTGGCTCCCTCATGCATGGAGCAGCCCTGGGTCAGGCGAGTGTCTTCGGCGTGTTGAACGACGGGTAGGCCGATCTGGGCGGCGAGCCGCAGCGCTTCGCGCATGAGGTGCTCGTCGAGGATGGGGCGGCCGTCGTCGGTGAAGGCCACGGCGCCAGCCCGCTCCAACGCGCGAAAGTCGGTGAGCCTCTCGCCCTGGCTGCGGACCGTGGCCGCAGCCACCGGAAGGACGTTGACCACAGCGCCGCGTTCCGGGTGGCGCATCCAGGCGGTGATTTCGGGTGAGTCGTTCACCGGAGAGGTATTGGGCATGGCACAGACGGAGGTGAACCCGCCTGCGGCCGCGGCCGCAGTGCCGCTGACGATGGTCTCCTTGTGCGACTGCCCCGGTTCACGCAGGTGCACGTGCAGGTCAATGAATCCGGGTGCGACGATGAGGCCGCGAGCGTTCAGGGTTTCGTCGGCGGAGCCGCGCAGCTTGTTGCGCGGGGCCACCTCGGCCACACGCCCGTCCCGCAGCAGCACATCCATTTCGGCGTCCAGCCGCTGCGACGGGTCCAGGACCCGGCCGCCCTTGATCATTACCGCCGCGGTTTTTTTCTCTCTGACCATCAAACCCTACTTGGCCGCGGCTGATTCTTCATTTCGCTGCTCCCAGGGAGCGCGCCAGGATGGCCATGCGCATGGCGACACCGTTTTGCACCTGCTCGCGGATAGCGGACTGCGAACCGTCGGCCACTTCGCTGGTGAGTTCCATGCCTCGGATCATGGGTCCCGGGTGCATGACCAGGGCATCCCGCCGGGCAAGTTTGAGGCGCTCGGGCGTCAACTGATAGCCAGCGACATAGTCCGCCACCTTGATCGACTGGCCGGCCAGGCGTTCCTTCTGAACGCGCAGCATCATGACCACATCCGCGCCGCGCAACGCGTCTTCCATGTGGCGGGTCACGCGGACTCCGGGAGCGAGGGTGGAGGCCACCTCGGGGGCGAGTTCCGGTGGGCCGCACAGGGTCACCTGGGCAGAGAGCTTGCTCAGCAGGTGAGCATTGGAGCGCGCCACGCGGCTGTGATACACGTCGCCCACAATGGCCACGCGGAGGCCGGAGAGCGATTTCCGGTGGCGCAGCATGGTGAAGGCATCGAGCAGGGCCTGCGAAGGGTGCTCGTGCATGCCATCCCCGGCATTGATGACGGGAATGTCCAGATGGCACGCCAGCAGATACGGCGCTCCAGCCGCGCGATGCCGAATGACGATGGCGTCGGCGCCTGTGGCGCGCAGGGTGTAGCCGGTATCCACCAGCGATTCGCCCTTCTCAATGCTGGAGGACTGGGCGTGAATCACGCTGAGGGTGGCCCCCAACGCCTTGGCCGCAAACTCAAAACTCACCCGGGTGCGGGTGGAAGCTTCATAGAAGAGGAGCGCAATGCGGCGATTGCGCAGCAGGGGACGGGCACGCCCGGGAACCATGCGGCGCGCGAGGCGCAGCAGGAACTGGATCTCCTCCGCCGGCAGGTGTTCTATATCGAGTAGCGAACGCAATCCGCGGCGGAGGGCAACAGGATGACTGTTGGTGTTCACCGCGGCGGCATCTCCACCAGGATGACCTTGTCGGAGCCATCCACCTCGCTGAGGTTGACTTTGACCACCTGTTGGAGCGAGGTTTCGATGCGCCGCCCGATGAAGGCCGCCTCGATAGGCAGCTCGCGATGTCCTCGATCCATCAGCACGCAGAGCTGCACCCGGCGGGGACGGCCGTGATCGAATAGAGCATCCATGGCGGCCCGCGTCGTGCGACCTGTGAACAGCACGTCGTCCACCAGGATGATGTCCATGCCGCCGACGTCGAAGCCGATCTCAGCCTTCTGCACCACGGGCTTGGGAGCCACCTGCGTGAGGTCGTCGCGATAGAGCGCGATGTCCAGGCTGCCCACCGGTGGCTTCACCCGCTCGATGCGCTGAATCAGTTTTCCCAGCCGTTGCGCCAGCGGCACTCCGCGTCGCTTGACTCCCACCAAGCCCAGGTTCTGGACACCGCTGGTTTTCTCCACGATTTCGTGGGCCAGACGGACAAGCGTGCGATCGATCTCAGAGGCAGACATCAGTTGGGTTTCGCGATGCGAGTGGGCGCGGGTTCGCGCGGGCTGGGCGCTCATAAGTGATTGTGAAATCGGTGCGTGCCAAGCGCCTCGGGGGCAGGCGCAAGGGGCAAAATCATACGCGGCCCTTGGCAAGTGTCGCAAGCGGCGGGTCCGCGGGGATGGCGAGCCAGACAGGCCTGGCGGGTGCAGAAATCGGCGATGGCACGGTAACTACATGAAACACATGAACTTATCTCTGCTCACGCCGTCCGAAGAGCGATCCTCCCAAGGCTCCCCCGGCGGCCGCGAACAGAACGAACACGGCCAGAAACACCGCCAGCATGATGGTGATGACTGTGGCCATGCCCTCGGGGGTGGAAATGCGCTCCACCATCTGGCGCACGGCGGGATCGGGGTTGGCGGCAGCGGCCTTCTCCAACTGCTGGCGGAAGGCGGCGCGGAACTGGCGGCCACGCATCACCTGCATGAGGCCGAAAAAGACTACATACACAACGTAGCTCAAGAGGCCGGTGAGAGCTCCCAGACGAAAACCCATGCCGGGGGAGACGTCGGAGTGGGCGCGCTCGCGATAGAGCACCACGGTCAGCGCGCCAGCACCCAGCATCCACAAGCAGCAGCCCAGGCTGACAAAAGGAATGACCGAGAGCACGCCGGCCATGGCGCCGGTCAGTGCCGCCAGGGGAAGCGCGCGCCCCCACTGAATGCGCCCTGGGGCGGTGGCTGGCGCGGGAAGAGTCTCGGGGGAATGGACCTGCGGGGTCGGAACGGTCGATGGAGCAGGTGGCGGTAACGCGGCCTCGGGCGTTGGCGTTACCCGGATCTGCGGCGCGCCGCACTGGCCGCAAAAGGGAACGCCGGCTTCGATGGGCGCTCCACATTGAGGGCAAGGATGTTCCACGAGGCAGTCAAGTTACCGCACGGCAGGGCGGGGCGCAAGGCGGCTACATGGTCTCTCGTTCGCCGCGCAGTTGCACCAGTGCAACTCCGAACTTGGTTCCCTTGCCTTTGGGGTGGACCCCGACCACGCGGAACTTGCTCTTGCTGCCGGCCACCAGCTCGACCTGGTCGTGATCCTTGCCGCGTTCCGGCTTGCAGATCACTTCGTCGCCATCGTCACGGAAATCGATGTTGCCGCGGCACTCTGTTACCTTGCCGTGTTTCGCCAGCTCCTTGCGATAGAACTCTAATACCTGCTGGGGTTCGTCATCGGTCTCAAAGCTGCCGGCGATCACTTTCAATCCGAAGAGCGAGGTCGCGATGGAGACGGTGGCGCGGTCGGGATTGTCTTGGTCGCTCTCGGCTTCGCGCGCGCCGGGATAAGGCGCCAGGCCGACTTGCGCGATATCGAACTTGTCCTTGCGGACCTGGAGCTCGCCCACGGGCGTGGTGATCTCGACGCTCTTGGTCTTTTCGCCTTTCTCGTCCTGCACGGTCATGGTGCACCCGGCCAGCAACAAGACGAACAGCATGACGCCGGAGAGCAGCACCGCCGTGGCCTTGGGGTGGGATTGCGATGTCATAAGAGCGCTCCTTCCTAACATTAGTGGTGGACGGTGGGTGGGGCGACTGCCGCCGCTTGCGGCGGCGGTCCCAGGTCGATGCCGGCGCCGCGAGCCGCTACGCCCGGTATGGTTACCGGAAGGCGGCCACGGACGGGAATCTCGCCGAACAGGGCCTTGACGGCACTGACTTCCGAAGTGGGGACGCCGGAATAGGTGCAGAGATAGTTCGCCAGCACAGGGAAGTCCGCCGCCAGATAAGGGTTACCCAGCGCTACCAGCACCGTACGTTCGCCGGCGCGCTGCAAGAGTTCCTGCATCAGCCGTGCGGGTGCTTCCGCCAGGGAAACCGAGTTGACCGAATGTCCGTTCATCAGCACGCGACGCCCGGCGGTGGGCGTGGCAAATACCGCCGCGACCACGGCAGTGGCCTGTTCCGCCGATTGCAACAGGCGCGGAGAGAGTGCGGCTGCCGTCCGCAAGTCCACGAAGATCACCTCAGCCTGGGGGACGCGGGCGCGAAGCTCGCGCTGCAAGACGCGGCCGTACTCACTGCGCAGGTCGTCCACAAAGATTACGACCAGCAGGCGCGCGCCACTCCCTAGGGTTGAATACGCTGCCGGGCCGGGCGCGGTTCCATCGCTTTCCGGTGCAGAAGCGGGTGCGGTACGGAAACCTTCGGCCCGCAGCGGCAGCAGCGTGCCGTTCGAGCGGACCAGGGTAACGGCCGCATCGGAGATCTCCTGCGCCAGTGCCAGGCTCTGGGGCCGGGCGACAAGGCGCGAGAGCTGGTGGATGTCCACCAGCTTGGCCCGGTCGAGGCCGACCGACGCCTTCAGGCGCAGCAGCTTGCGCACGCTGGCATCAATGCGGTCCTCCGATATCTCGCCGCTGCGAACGGCATCCAGCAGGGCGCGATAGGATGCGTCGATATTCGCGGGTATGGTGATCAGGTCCTGGCCGGCCTTGACGGCATCCACGGCCGCCCGGCCGGGGTCGTGGCCGTTCCCACCTCCGTAAAGGCGCGTGACGGCGCTCATCTCCATGGCATCGGTGACCACGACTCCGTGGAAACCGAGTTGCCCTTTCAGCAGGCCGGTCACTACGGCGGGCGAGGTGGTGGCCACCCGGTCGGTCGCGGAGTCGAGCGCCGGCACCGTGACATGCGCCACCATGATGGAATCGACGCCGGCAGCGATGGCGCGGCGGAACGGCGCCAGTGCCACGCGTTCCAGATGGTCGCGATCGCCAGTGACACTGGCCGCCCCGATGTGGGAGTCGGTCTGGGTGTCGCCGTGTCCCGGAAAATGCTTGGCGGTGGTCAGCAGTCCGCTGTCGCGCGCAGCGCGTATGTAGGCGGTGACAAGGCGGCTTACCTGCTCCGGATCCTCGCCGAAAGCGCGCGTGTTGATGATGGGATTGGAGGGTTCGGAGTTCACGTCCGCCACCGGGAAGAAGTTCCACACTACGCCGAGCGCGCGGGACTCTTCCGCCACCACGCGCGCGAAGGCGTCGACGTATTCGGTGCGCCCGGCGGCGCCGAAGGCCATGGCGTGCGGGAAGGGCGTGGTCCCGTCGAAACGCATGGAGGGGCCGCGCTCGAAGTCGGCGGCGAATATCAGCGGCACGTCGCTTTCGCGTTGCAACTGGTTGGTGAACATGGCCGCCTCGTAGGGCTGGTTGCGGTAGACCATGCCGTTTTCCGAGCGCACGGTGAGCAGGAATCCGCCCACGTGGTAGCGGTCAATGGCGTCGCGCAGGGCCAGGTACTCCGGGCTTTCGAGGTTCAGGAACTGGGCCGGCGCCTTGAGCATGAACAGCTGGCCGACCTTCTCCTCGAGCGACATCTTGCGCAAGGTACGCTCGGCCCACTTTTCGCCGCCGCGAGTGAGCCGCACCGGGGCCGATTGCTGGAACTTGTCGCGCGCAAGCGAAGAGGGGACCAGCAGGAGGAAGAGCAGGGCAGCCAGCCGGACGCGCATCACCGTGAACATAACAGAGAAAAACCGAATCCGTACCGTGTCTCTTTGGTTTCGGGCAAACGTGCGACAGGCAGCAAGGCAAAGCCCAAGGGCCAGGAGCCAAGAACCGGCGCCGAGAAGGGTGGTTTTGCCGGAGAAAATTTTCCCGCAACCGGCTTGACACCGGCGCATCTCATATGTGACCATATGGTCACATATGAGGCAAGCTACGAGAGACGGTTTGACCCCGGTCTGGAAGGCGCTGAGCGACCCGACGCGCCGGCGCCTGCTGGACCTGGTGAAGCTGCGGCCGCGCACGACCGGCGAACTGGCCGCCCGCTTCCGGGTTACGCGCTTCGCAGTCATGAAGCACTTGCGCGTGCTGGAGCGGGCCGGCCTGATCGTGGTACGGCGACGCGGCCGCGAGCGCTGGAACCACCTCAACGCCGTGCCTCTGCAACGCATTTACGAGCGCTGGATCAGTCCGTACGAGGCGCACTGGGCATCGTCCCTCCTGCGGCTGAAGCGCAGCGCCGAACTCGAACAAGGAGAAGAAGCCATGAGTGCAGCAGCCGGAAAAGCGGCGGCGCGGGTAAGCGAAATGCCGGTCGCGCCGCAATCCATCCACATCGAGCAGGAAGTGCACATTGGGGCCCCGCCGAAGCGCGTCTTTGAAGCATTAACGAAGGACATCGCTGCCTGGTGGGGTGCGCCGTACCTGCTCAACCAGAACGCTCGAAGCATCGTGCTAGAGCCGGAGATCGGCGGCCGGCTCTACGAAGTCTGGCAGGAAGGCGACGGCGCCCTGTGGGCCGTGGTAACCGCCATCGAGCGCGACCACAAGCTGACGCTCTCCGGGCCGATGGGAATGAGCGGCGCGGTGAGTGGCGTCATTGGCTACGAACTGGAACCCGATGGCAAAGGAACGCGACTCAAGCTTTCGCACCGCGCCATCGGCGAAGTCACTGAACAGACCCGTGCCAATTACACCGGCGGCTGGAACGACCTGCTTGCCACGCGGCTCAAGGCCTTTGTTGAAACCGGCAAACGCCTGGGCCTGGCCAAGGGGTAGAACTGCGGACGTGGGATGGGCAGGAAGGGCGAATCGGTCATGGGAGTCAGAGAATGAGCGACGACATGCATATCGTTCATGAAATCGATCGGATCGCCCTTCCGCCTCGTCCGCCCGGGGGCTATCTGGCCGAGTACCGCGCCGACCGCGATGACTTCGCGCAGCTTCTCTACCTAGCCTGGGCGGAGATCCTCAATGAGCAGCAACAGCAAACGTGAGCCACAGCCAGGAGACCAAAGCCAAAGGCCGATCGCTTATTGCCTATCGCGAGTTGCCGCCTCAACAATGCGCACGGCTTCGTCTCGCACGCTCCCCTCATCCCCAAACCCGCAGAGCCAGTGCACATCGGGTTCACGACGGAACCAGGTCAACTGGCGTTTTGCGTAATTGCGGTGCGCCTGCTGCGTGGCCCAGACCGCCAGCTTGGGGTCGATTTCACCGCGCAGGAGTTGTACCGCCTGCCGGTAACCGAGTGAACCCAGGGGACGAGCGGCTTCACCGTAGGTCTCGAGCAGGCGGCGGGTTTCTTCCACCAGGCCCTGCTCGAACATGCGTTTCGCGCGCCGGTTGATGCGGGCGTAAAGCGCGTTGCGTTCCGGGTTCAGGCCGATGCGCAACACGCGAAAGCCGGTGAGCGGATCGCGACCCCGGCGCCAGAGGTCGGTCATCTTGCTGCGGGCTTCCAGGCAGACTTCGAGGGCGCGAATCAGCTTGGGTGCGTCGTTAGGGTGGATCTTTTCCGCGGCCGCAGGATCCAGCCGCCGCAGCATGCGGTGCAGATGGGACGAGCCGTGCTTGCGGGCGCTAGCGCGCAGGCGCTCGCGCAGCGCTTCCGAGCGCGGGGGGCCGGGAAACAATCCTTCGAGCAGCGCCCGCAGGTAGAGCCCGGAGCCGCCCGCCACGATGGGCAGATGCCCGCGGCTGCGGATCTCGGCGAGCACGGCACGAGCGCGTCGCGCATAATCGCCGGCGGTGATGTACTCGGTGGGCCCGACCACATCCAGGAGATGATGCGGCGCGCGACGGCGCTCTTCCGCCGACGGCTTGGCCGTGCCGATCTCGAACTCGCGGTAGAACGCGACCGAATCGCAGTTGACGATCTCTCCGTGGAAGCGCTCCGCCAGGGCCGCCGCCAACGCACTCTTGCCGCTGCCCGTGGGTCCGACCACGGCAACCAGCAAGGGGTCGCGCTTTCCTCCGGCTGCTTCAGCGGTCAACGCGCGCCCCACGGGATGCTGCCGCCGTAGCGCAGCAGCACAAAGGCCAGGACGAGCAGAGCGACCAGAATCAACCCGATGGCTTCCCGCCGTTCCGCCTGCATGCCTTACCGCATCTCGTTGCGGCCCGGGTTGTAATAGAAGTGGAAGCGCAGTTCCAGGTAATTGCCGCGGAACTCGGCGGGAAGGGGCGGGAAGGGATTGGAAGCGGTGATGCCGCCCCAAGCGGCGCGGTCCAGCGAGACGTCGCCGGAAGTCTGTGCCAGGCGCATGCCGGCCACACTGCCATCCTTCAGGATAGCGAACTGGATGGAGACTTTGCCGCTCTTCATCAGCGGTGGCCGCGCAGCCTCGGGAACAAGGTTGTACCAGTTCTGGCGCACCGAGAGCAGGACCCGGGAGAGGTAGGGACCGAAGTCCACGCCCATGGTGTCGCTCATGATGTCGAGGTCGCTGCGCACCTTGGCCGGCGACCCTGGCCCCAGGCCGTAGTCGCCCCCGGCGCCCACCGATCCGCCGGCGCCGCCACGGGCCGCAGCGGCCCGCGCCGCCTCTTCGATCGTGGAGCCGGCGGAGCGTCCGGCGCCGAAAACGCCGCTTCCACGCATCATGGGCGGGGTTTGCAGGCTGGCTACCTCAGTTCCCTGCGGAGTCTGGTCAGGACCGGACTGAGCAGGCGGAGCCGCGCCGGCGCCCATCTGGGGCAGGACCGCGGAAGCCGGAGGAACAGGTGGCGCGCTCGCTCCCGGCGGTCCCGGGCGGCGGCTATCGCGCAGCTCGTCCAGTGTTTTCTTGTCCAACACCGGAGCGCGCGAGGTGGCGATGCGGTCCTTGTCGGAGATGATCTTGGTGTCGGGCGGTTTTGCCGGTGGCGTTTGCGAATCGGGCGGAAGCTCGAGGTAGGTGAGTTCCTTGTTGCGCAGCAGATCTTCGGTGGTGGCGACGTTGATGCCGCGCGACTGGGGCAGAAGCGGCGGCAAGAGCACGATGGCCATCATCGCCACCAGATGCGCGATCACCGAGATCAGCATGCCCTCGCGGCGGCGGGCGCGGGTGCGCTCGTCGTCGAGTTCCAGCAGCAGGGCAGGGACTTCGAGGGGGGGCAGCGGCGAGCGGACGGACGGCTCCCGGCTGGTCGCCGTTTCCGAAGGCACCGGGATGATGTAGCGCGTGGCCAAGGGTTGGAGCCTCTTACCCCAGGGGCGAAGCCGTTGCTCGAGCTGCCTGAACGGCACGGTCGCTTCGCGAGTCGGACCTGAAGGTCCGACCTACCGAGCCGTGCCCTTCCGAAGCCGCGAGTTCTATTGTCTCACTCCCGGCGCAGGGCTGCCCGGCGGCAGGGACGGGAGGGAACCGGTTCGCCACCGGGCTTTGCCGACGCTGCCCCATGGTCTGCGCCCGCCTTTTGGCGCGGACGTGGGATCAGCGTCCCTGTCCGGGTACGCCTTCCAGTTGGATGCGGCGGCCGTGCTGGCGGATGACTTCCAGGATTTCCAGGGCCAGGGACAAGGCGCGCCGGCCTTCTTCGAGCGGCACCTGGGGGCGGGAGCGCTCGCGCACGGCGCGCAGGAAGGCGCGCAGCTCGGCGTGCAGGGGTTCCTCGCGAACCACCTCGGGGCGAGCCACCGCAATGCCGGGGTTGGTGAACGGCAGGCCGGTTTCCTCAGCGGGAGCGGTGGCTGCAGCCGCCGGGTCTACGGTGAACACCAGCACGTCCTGCCGGGAATAGTCCACGGAGATGTACTGGTGCGGCTGGAAGAAGCGCAGCTTGCGCACGCGCTCGGTCGAAACGCGACTGGCGGTGAAGTTGGCCACACAGCCGGAATCGAATTCCATGCGCACGTTGGCGATGTCCACCTTGGAGGAAAGAATCGGCAGGCCGACGGCGCGGACCTCCTTCACCGGGGAGCGCACGAAGCTGAGGACAATGTCGAGGTCGTGGATCATCAGGTCGAGGACCACATCCACGTCCAGCGAGCGCGGTGTGAACACGCTGAGCCGGTGCACCTCGAAGAACATGGGCGAGTTCACCAGCGCGGCCGTGGCCCGCACCGCCGGGTTGAAGCGCTCCAGGTGTCCCACCATGCCGATGCGCCCGGTGCGCTGCGCGAGACGGATCAACTCGTCGGCTTCGGCGAGCGACGTGGCCACCGGCTTCTCGATGAGCACATCAATGCCGGCTTCCATCAGCGCCCGCGCCACCTCCAGGTGTGCCACCGTAGGCACGGCGACCGAGGCGGCGTCCACCTCGCCGCGCAACTCTTCCAGTGAGTTGAAGCGGCGCGTGGAGAATTCGGCGGCGACGGCTGCGGCGTGAGAAGGGTTGGAATCGATGATGCCGACGAGTTCGACGTTACCGTCCTGCTCGGCAAGTTCGCGATAGACGCGGGCGTGATTGCGCCCGAAAGCACCTACGCCGACAACGGCGACCCGGGTTTTGGTCGTGCTGGCAGACAAGGGGCCTGATTCTAGCAGGCAAATTTAGCCCACGACCGCGATCCGTGGCTTTTCCCGGCCGGAAAGCGAATTCCTCGCTTTCGCTCGGAATGACAATCGCCAACGGCGTGAGCGACTCTGGGGTCGCCGTTGCCTTTCGTGGTTCCGCCATCACTGCGGCGTGTGCGGCGGCGCTACCATGGACATCCAAGGAAGTGATGCCGGCAATTTCTCGTAGTTCACGTTGGCGGGCCCCCGCGCTGGCGTTGATGGCGGCGCTGATCGCTTCTGCGTGGGCGGCGCCTGGGTACCTCGCGGCGCAAGAACAGAATGAGCCGGCCGCCTCAGCCGAGCAGACACTGAACCGGGTGCGAGCCCTGCATTCCGCGGGGCGCTTCGCTGCGGCAATCGAGCCGCTCGAACGCTACCTGGCCTCGGATTCCCAAAACACCGTGGTGCGGCTGGAGTATGCGCGCACGCTGGCCATCCTGCGGCGATTCCCGGAGGCGGCGCGCGAATACCAGCGGGTGCTGGACGCAGAACCGCAGAACGCAGCCGCGCTGATCGGGACCGCCAAAGTCGCGTCGTGGCAAGGGCAGAACCAGCGGGCACTGGAAACTTACGACCGCGTGCTGGCGCGCAACCCAAGTCTTTATGACGCGCTGGTAGGGAAGGCGTTCGTGCTGCTGTGGATGGGACGGCAGGAGGAAGCGCGCGCGCTGTTCCATCAGGCACAAGACCAGTATCCCAATGATCCAGAAGTGCGCGAGGCGCTGGCCTCCCTGGGAGCGCCGAGGGCGGGATCGGGAAGTCCAGCGCCCGTTCCGGCCGGCGCGGCTAGCGAGAGCCCCAAGCGCCTAGCGGACGACGCCATGAAGTCCGCTGGGAGGGAAAGCGCGAAGCCTGCAACGGTAGAGCCACCGAAACCTGCGAGCGAGTTGCCGGCGACGACCACATTACCTGTTGCGGCTGCTCCGATCGCCGCGGCGGCTCCTGTCGTGAATGCGGGGAAATCGAGCCGCACCGGGGCGGCTGCAAAGGTGAGTCCCGCGCCTGCTGCGGTGACTCGGCTGGAAGCGGGCACCGCACCGAAAGGGTCGCCTCCGGTTGCGCACATCTCGCTGGCGACTGTAGTGCAACTGGCAATGCTGGGCATAGTGGCCGTGGTGGTAGCCGCCATCGCGTACCGCACATTCCGCCTGCGGCTGCCTTTGGCGCCGCTGCCCATCCGGCGGGTTTTCGAATTGCCGCCCAGTTCGCTGATTCCGCACCCGGCTGCGGCGCGCAACGGGAAGGAAGGGTTGCTGGCAGGACGGGTCCTGGTGGTGCATCCGCACGAGGCAGTGCGTGATTTTGCGCGCAAGGTGCTGGCGGGCGCGGGCGCTGAGGTGCTGGCACTGGGGCGCGGCGAGGACGCCGTGGTGCGTCTGGAGAAGTCGCCGTACGACGCCATTGTGGTGAGCGATGAGTTGCCGGCGGGCTGGAGCGGGCGCGAAATCTATCGCTGGCTGGAACGCAACCAGCCGGGCGCGGAACGCAAGTTCGTGCTGGCGCTCAGCGACGAAAGCGACGCCGAGCTGCAAACGTTCCTGGAGGAATCGCGGGCGCTGGCCATCACCGCTCCCTTCGGCGTCAGCGACCTGCTGGCCATGACAAGGCTGGCGATGGGAAGGGCGAGAACGAACGGCGATCTGCGAACGACGAACTGAGAACTGCTACTTCCTTCCTGCCTTCTTCAGTAACGCCATCTGTCCCGCATGGTAGAGGTTGTGTTGCACCAGGCCATGCAGCATGAAGTAGAGCGAGTGTGGCTTGCCCGGTACCTTGCGCCCGAGGCGGGAATCGGGCAGGCGAACGATGGCCCGGTGCAGAGCACGGTGCGCATCGGCGAGCGAAGTCAGGGCTTGCTTCCATGCCGCCGGGCCGGTGTCGGTGACCTTAGGAAAATTTTCCGCAGCGGAGACGCGAATGTTCCGCCCTTCGACCCGGCGTAGGACGGCGCGGTTCCAGGTGGTGACGTGCAGCACCAGTTCCCAGATGGAGTGCGTGTGCCGGACGGGATGAGCGGCGGCGCGTCGCGCGTCGACGCCGGCCAGGACCTGACGCAAGGACGGGCCGTGCCATGCGCGACCGGCGTACGAGCGTTGGAGCTGATCAGCGAGGCGAGCGGTTTCTTTCACACAGACAGTTTCCAGTTTTTAGTTTCGAGTTTCAAGCAAGTCGTTCCAAAACTTCTCGTCCGGCTTAGCAAGACTAGACAGGGTCGGCCTGGATGGCGATGCCGGTGTCGTCGGCGGCGTGGATCATGGCGTCGCCGTCGAGGAGGAGGCATTTGCCGGCGTCGAGGGCGAGGCAGGTGGCGCCGGCGCGGCGCATGGCGTCGAGGGTGGGCAGGCCGACTACCGGGACGTCGAAGCGCATGTCCTGGCCGGGTTTCGCGACTTTCACGACGGTGAGCGAACGCGGCACGGTGGAAGCCGAGCCTTCGAGGCTTTTCATGATTTCGCCGGCGCGCAGGATGGCGGCATCGGTGCCTTCCATGGCCTCGACCGCAACACAGGCGGCGCCGGCCACGACCACCGTCTGTCCGATGTCGTACTGCGTCAGGTGCCGCGCGACGTTGCGACCGTAGGCAATATCGGCAGCTTCCTCGGCGGTGGGCCTGCGTTTGGTGAGCACGCCAGCGGCGGCGAGCAGCGGCTCAAGATAGGCGGTCGAGTCCATCAACACGATGCCTTCATCGGCGAGCACGTTCGCGACGGCCCCAATGATGGCGTCCGTGTTGCGCGAGCGGAGTGAGAGCAGCAGCTTGGCCAGACGCCAGTCCGGCTTGATGGAAGAAAAGATCTGCTTGTGCCGGACCTGACCGGCCATGACGGCGCGAGTGACGCCGGCCTGCTTGAAGGTCTCGATGAGGCGGCTGAGCTCACCCAGCGACAACCAGTGGACGGCGGCGGCGCCGCGCGATTCGATCTCCGGCCAGGTCTCTTCCTTGATGGCGGCTACGACCACCTCGGCGCCGCGAGCGCGGGCGGCCTCCAGCACCAGGAGGGGGAAGCGACCGTTGCCGGCGATCAGACCGAGGCGTTCGGGCATGGCTGCACCTACTTGATCACGCCGCGCTGGGAGCCTTCGATGAAGCGAATAAGCAGGGCGACGTCTTCGCCCAGATCACCTTCGCCCTTGAGCTTCGCAAGGGCCTGGCCGGTATTGAGCTTGGAAGCGAGCAGGACCTTGTACGCGTGGTGAAGTTTGCGGATGCGATCCGGGCTGAAGCCGCGGCGTTCCAAGCCGACCCGGTTGAAGCTGTAAGCGTGAACTTCCCGTTTGGCACTGGTGAGCGAAAAGGGCAGAACATCCTGAGTGATCACGGTGCCCCCGCCGATATAGGCGTGCGTTCCAACGCGCACGAACTGGTGCACCGGGCAGAGGGCTCCTACTACCGCCCAGTCCTCGATGGTGACGTGGCCGGCGAGCGTGGCCGCGTTGGCCAGCATGGCGTGGTCGCCGATGATGCAGTCGTGAGCGATGTGCGCATAAGCCATGATGAGCGTGTGGCTGCCGATGCGGGTGACACCACCACCATCCTTAGTGCCGCGATGGATGGTGACGCACTCGCGGATGGTATTGTGGTCGCCGATTTCCAGGCGCGTTTTCTCGGCGGGTGTGAATTTCAGGTCCTGGGGATCGAGGCCGACCGAAGCGAAGGGGAAGATGCGGTTGTGGCTTCCCATGCGCGTCGGTCCCTGCATGGCGACATGCGAAATGAGTTCGCAGTGCTCGCCCATTACGACTTCCGGTCCGATGACGCAGTAGGGTCCGATGCGGCAGGTGGCGGGAATCACGGCGCCGGGATCGATGATCGCGGTGGGGTGGATGTTGGTTGGAGTCTCGAGTCTCAAGTTCCGGTTTCGAGGCTATCCTTCAGGCGCGCCGGCTTCTTCCGAAGCCTGGGCGCGGCGGCGATCGACCAGCGCACAGCTGACGGTCGCCTCACAGGCCAGTTTGTCGCCGACGTAAGCCTTGCCCTGCATGCGGACGGCGGTGATGCGCCAGGCCACGACCTCGACCTCGATGCGAAGCTGATCACCGGGCAGCACCGGCTTGCGGAAACGGGCGCGCTCGATGCCGGTGAACACCATGAGCTTGTCGTCGCGGTCCTCGACTTCGGTGAGCAGCAGCGCGCCGCCGGCCTGGGCGATGGCTTCCACGATCAGCACGCCCGGCATGATGGGCTGTCCGGGAAAGTGGCCGGCGAAATAGGGCTCGTTCACGCTCACGTTCTTGATGGCCACGATGCGCTGCTTGCGCGTGAGGTCGATGACCCGGTCGATGAGCAGGAAAGGATAGCGGTGCGGCAGGATCTTCTGGATCTCGACGATAGAAAGCGTGGTGCGAGGCTCGGAGAGAGTTTCAGAGAGTTCAGTCTTGGCGTGGTCGGTCATGTAAGTCTGGACGCGGCCAAGCAACCTGCGAGTTGCTCTTCCGCGCCGGGCCACGATTATAGTGGATGCAGGGAAGCAGGGCGCGAAGCGTGCCTGGAGGGAACCGGGTGGTACCCGCGAGGAGAGAAGAATCCCTATAATTTGTTATACTTATATCTATGACTGGAACATCCATAACACATAGTGTGCCCGACCTGCTGCGTTACTTCCAGCAGCGGCAGGCGGAGATAACGCAGACGCTGCGGCGGCTGGTGGAGATGGAGTCGCCCAGCGATGACAAGGCGGCGGCGGACCGCCTGGCCGCTCACCTGGCGGAGACCTTCACGCGCCTGGGAGGGCGGGCGCAGCTGCATCACGCCGAGAAGTTCGGGGACCACGTGGAGGCGGAGTTCACGGGCGGCGCGGGCAAGCCGGTGCTGCTGCTTGGCCACTACGACACGGTGTGGGAGTTGGGCACGCTGGCGAGCATGCCGTTCCGCATCGCGGACGGACGGGCCTACGGGCCAGGCGTGTACGACATGAAGGCGGGCATCACGCTGATGATGTACGCGATCGAAGGGCTGCTGGAGACGCGTGGTTCACTGCCTCGCCCCGTGCGGGTGTTCCTGGTCTCGGACGAGGAAGTGGGTAGCGATTCGTCGCGGGCAATTACGGAACGGCTGGCGAAGGAGTCGGCGGCGGTTCTGGTGTTGGAGCCCGCAACCGGCGCGGGGGGCGCAGTGAAAACGTCACGCAAGGGAGTGGGCGAGTATCGAGTGAAGGTGACCGGCGTGCCGGCACACGCCGGGATCGAGCCACAGAAAGGCGCCAGCGCGATCCATGAGCTGGCCCGGCTGATCGCGAAGATCGAGAAGTTCACGGATTACGAACGCGGCCTGACCGTGAATGTGGGGGTGATCAGCGGCGGAACGCGGACCAACGTGGTAGCGGCCGAGGCCTGGGCAGCGGTGGACGTGCGGGTCTCGCGTATGAGCGATGCGCCGCGCATCGAACGCAAGTTCCGCTCCTTGCGACCCAAGGATGAGCGCTGCAAGTTGGAACTCAGCGGAGGCGTGAATCGTCCGCCCATGGAGCGGACCAAGGGTGTGGAGGCGCTCTACAAACTGGCGTGCGAAGTGGCGGGCGGTCTTGGGGTGGACCTACAGGAATCAGCGACCGGGGGCGGCTCGGACGGCAACTTTACCGCGGCGCTGGGCGTGCCGACACTCGACGGGCTGGGAGGCCTGGGTGAGGGAGCGCATGCCCGGCACGAACAGGTGGTGTTGGATGCGCTGCCGTGGAAGGCGGCGCTAGTGGCCGGCCTGATTTCTTCCATCGAAGGTTAGAGGCCAGGTGCGGGCGCTGGCCGGCTCTTTGACTCAGTGGTTGGGGAAGCCTAGAATCGAGGCAGATTCGGAGGTTCCATGGGCAAAATCGGCATGCCGGAAATCATCCTGCTGCTGGCGTTGGCGCTGCTGATCTTCGGCGCTGGCCGTCTTTCCGAACTGGGCAAAGGACTTGGCGAAGGCATCCGCAACTTCAAGTCAGCCCTGAAGGACGGCGAGAAAGAAGGCGAGAAAAAAAGTTAGGCGGGACTGTTCACGCGCTCCTCACTGTTTCACTCCTCGAACACCTCTACGGGTAGACAGCCAATCTGTGATCTGCGATCGGCGATCTGCGAAGTAAGACCATCAGATCACGCCGTGCCGGCGCAGCATGGCATAGACCAAAGGCACGGGCAATCCCACCACATTGAAGTAGCAGCCCTCGATACCTGAAACCCAGCGCGAAGCCAGGCCCTGAATGGCGTAGGCGCCAGCTTTGTCGAGGGGCTCGCCAGCCGCCACGTAGTCGCGGATTTCGGTTTCCGTTAGTGGTGCGAAGGTGACACGCGTGGTCTGCAGGGCGACATCTTCGAATTCCGGACCCACCAGGCATACGGCGGTGATGACGCTGTGGGTGCGGCCGGAGAGCCGACGCAGCATGCGGCGAGCGTCAGCCGAATCGCGGGGCTTGCCCAGGATCTCCCGACCCACGACCACGATGGTGTCCGCGCCGAGGACGAAATCCTGGGGGCGACGAGCGAACACCCCGGCGGCCTTCTCGCGTGCGAGGCGCTTGGCGAAGGCCAACGGCGATTCGCGCGGCCGAGGGCGCTCAGGCACGTCGGAGGCCTCCACCGTGAAGGCGATTCCGGCATTCCGCAGGAGCTCCTGGCGGCGAGGCGAGGCGGAGACGAGGACGAGAGCCATTCGCCCGCCGATTCTACAAGACCGGCCAATCAGCCACACATACGTTTCGGTCCGTACGGGCGCCCGCCTGCTCTTCTGAATGCCGTCCGTGGAGGTGCTATTGACTTCGGAATCGTGGTTAGGTGTAACCTCTCCGGCTATAGCACATCCAGAGGAGGCACCGGGGTGCTGTGAGGGCGGGCGTGCTACACGCGGGCTGAATCAGCATCTTTGGCGTTCGACTTCTAAGAACAAAACAAGATAACCAACGAGAACTCTCAAAGGAGGTTCTCATGCGCGTCACAATGAAGTGGATGATGGCGGTCATGCTGGTGTGCGCGGTGGGCTGGGCCCAGTTGCCCACTTCCACGTTGAATGGAACGGTGACGGACCCGCAAGGCGCGGTGGTCAGCGGAGCCAAGGTCACGCTAACGCAGACGGCGACCGGCGCCACCCGGGAATACACCACTGGCGTGGATGGCAACTACACGTTCGCCAACTTGGTGCCGGGCGACTATACGATGCGTGTGGAGGCCCAGGGGTTCGCCACGCAGGAAACCAAGGACCTGCATCTGGACGTGGGTGTGGCCCGGACTTTCAACGCGCCCCTGAAGGTGGCGCAGGCAGGAGAGGTCATCACCGTGAGCAGCCAGGAAGTCGGCGTAGAGCTCACGCAGTCGCAGGTGCAGGGCGTGATCGGGTCCAGCACCGTGGAGAGCATTCCGCTGAACGGACGCAATTTCCTGGAACTGGCGTACCTGCTGCCCGGGAACCGGCCAGCGACGAACTACGATCCTACCAAGACCAACACGCTGGAAGTTTCGTCGGCTGGCGCGTTCGGCCGTGGTGGCAATATCACCGTGGACGGCGGCGACAACAACGACGAGGTAGTGGGCGGCACGCTGGCCAACTTCCCGCAGGACGGCGTGCAGGAGTTCCAGATCGCGACTAACCGGTTCACCGCCGAGGTGGGCCGCTCGGGCTCGAGCATCATCAACATCATCACCAAGTCGGGAACGAACACCTGGCACGGCGGGGCGTTCTTCTTCTTCCGGCACAAGGAACTGCAGTGGCAGGACGCTCTGTTAGTCGGCCAACCCAAGCCCCCGTTCGACCGGGAACAGTTCGGGGGGTCGCTGGGTGGACCCATCAAGCGGGACAAGGCCTTTTGGTTCGTTTCGGTAGAGAACCGGAACCAGGATGCGGCTGTGCCGGTCGGCGAGCGTGACCTCGCCAACTATGCCACCTGCAGCGTCACCCAGTCGCCCGACTGCATCATCCGCACGGCCGCGGCAGCGCCATTGGACGACGTGCTGCTGAACTCGCGCGCCGACTTCAAGCTCTCCGACAATGACAACTTCTTCATCCGCTACTCCTTCAACCGCTCGCTGGAAGTGGCGAATGGCAGCTTGGCATTGGGCACGGGGTCGGCCGCCAACCGGCAGAGTTCGCTGAACCGCTTTAACTCGATCGTGACCGACTGGACGCGGCAGATCGGGAACAACAGGGTCAATAATCTGCTGTTTCACGTGGATCTGTTCATCAACGAGATCCCGTCGTTCGACGAAAATACACCGCTGACAGAACCTGCAGGGTTGGCCGCCGGGCACGAGATCCGCTTCCTTTCCGGCGGCCTGCAGGACGGGGCTAACTTCCGCATCCCCCAGCGCACGCGGATGAACCGTTACCAGGTCAAGGACAACTTCTCGTGGACGGTGGGCAAACACACCATCCGCTTCGGCGGGGAATGGCAGAACGCTGGTTCCGACGTGGTCTTTGACCTGTTCGGGAGCGGCAGTATCTTCACCGTGGAAGACTTTGCCGCCCAGGACCGAAACAATGACGGGGTCGTCAACGACCTGGACATTCCCGTACTGCTGACCGTGCTAGGCACGGCGCCGATGCGTCCGCCGACGGCGCCGTTTTACCGGAACAACTATTTCGGGCTCTATTTCCAGGATGACTGGAAAGTAGCCTCAAACCTGACGCTAAATCTGGGACTACGGTGGGATTTCGATGACGATGTGCTCGGTGAGGGCCCGCTCAGCCAGCCCTGTGCGGACCCGACCGTCCTGACCACCACCGCCGGATGTGTCTGGTTGCGGAGTGTGCTGGGCCCGCATGACGCTTCGAAGTTTCACAACTTCGGTCCCCGCTTCGGATTTGCCTGGGATCCGTTCAAGAAGGGAACCACGGTGGTTCGCGGCGGCTATGGCATTTACTACGACCGGGTGGTGATCGAAGTGCCCATCCTGGAAGTGCTGGTGGACGGACGCGTGTTGCAAATTGGAGCGCTGGGCGGCTCCTTCTGCAGCAACGTAGACCCGGTGGATGGAGACTGCTCCTTGCCGGGTGCACTGTTTGATCCCGGCACGCCAACGCTGGCTAACCCGTTCGTCGGAACACCTGGATCGATTCCGCTGGGCGGCTTCAATTTTGTGGACAACAACGTGCGCCAGCCGCTGGTCCATCAGTTCAGCTTCGGGGTGCAACAGCAGTTCGGTAGGGACTGGATCATTTCAGCAGATGTAGTTCACAACTTCGGGCAGCGGCTCCTGACTGGGCGCTTCCTGCGCGCAGGCACCAGCCTGCTGCCTTCCGTTCCGCTGGTCATCGATCCCGCCTCAGGCCCCCCTGGGCCGTGCCCGGCCTCGGGAGGAATCGATCCCTGCGCGGTCACCGATCCTGCGACCGGCATCCAGGACAGGATCCAGTTGATCGCCTCAGCGGCCAAGTCCTGGTACAGCGGATTGCTGGCCAGCTTGCAGAAGCGGCCAACGGGCAGCGGGCCGTGGAAGTGGGGTTTCAATATCAACTACACGTTGTCGAAGACCTACAACTTTGCCAACGATGATCAGATTCCCTTCAACGCTGCGGAAGATGCGGTGAACCTGAACTTCGGCACTAACAACCCGCGGATCGAAAAGGGCTACGCACCTACGGACGAGCGCCATCGGTTTGTCTTCTATGGCATCTTCGAGATGCCGTGGAGCGTCAGCGTGTCACCGATCCTGACCGTTTCCTCCAGCGTGCCCATGGATCCCTTCGTGCCAGAACTCAGTTCTCGTCTGCCTATCCTGCAGCGCAACTCCCTGGGCAGGGACATCAGGACGGGCGCGGAACTAAACGCAGCCATCACCGCGTGGAATGCGCTGACACCGTGCCCGGATTTCACCACGACGCCGCCTGCCAGCCGGCCTTTCCCGTGCCAGCAGGGGGCCGATCTGCCGTTGGTGGATCCGAACCTGGAATTCGGCGATGCTTTCAGCTCGCTGGACTTCCGCGTGACGAAGATCTGGACCTTTGCGGAACGGCACAACCTCCAATTCATTACCGAGATCTTCAACCTCTTCAACACAACGAACATCCGGGGGTTCAACAACCGGAACTTTTCGGGGTTCAACAACGCGATCACCTCGCCAGCGTTCAACACGCCGCTGCAGACCGCGGGGCGGTTCTTTGGATCGGGCGGGGCGCGGGCCTTCCAGTTTGCTGTAAAGTACAGCTTTTAGAAACAGTTCTCAGTTGCCAGTACTCAGTTTTCAGGGAACGCGGGGCCGGAAGGCCCCGCGATTCTTTTGTGATTCCGAACGCAGCGAGGAATCCCTGCCCCAAGAGGATCGCCTGGTATAGGGATGCTTCGCTTCGCTCAGCATGACAATCGTCATCCACCAGAACTGAAGTCGTGTCCCTCCGAAGGCATGTTCAACGGAATGGGCGCAGTCCAGTCAGGGCGCGCCGGGTAACCGCGGCTGCTACAATGAAGGCTTCCCACCTGCAGCGATGGACCGCCACTACATCCGCAACTTTGCCATCATCGCCCACATCGACCACGGCAAGAGCACCCTGGCCGACCGGTTGCTGGAGCTGACCGGAGCACTTTCCGCGCGGGAGATGCAGGAGCAGGTGCTGGACGCGATGGACCTAGAGCGGGAGCGCGGCATTACCATCAAGGCGCATGCCGTGCGCATGATGTACACGGCGCGCGACGGGCAAACCTACCAGCTCAACCTCATCGATACGCCCGGCCACGTGGACTTCTCCTACGAAGTTTCACGGTCTCTCGCCTCCTGTGAAGGCGCACTGCTGGTGGTAGACGCGTCGCAAGGCGTGGAGGCGCAGACGCTAGCGAATTCCTACCTGGCGATCAACCACGGTCTGGAAATCATCCCGGTGATCAACAAGATCGACCTGGCGAGCGCAGACATTGCGAGGTGCAAGCAGCAGATCGAGCAGGCAGTGGGACTGGACACAGAGGACGCGCTGCTGGTGAGCGCCAAGACCGGGCAGGGCGTGCCGGAGGTGCTGGAGGCGATCGTCAAGCGCGTGCCGCCGCCCAAGGGCTCGCCCAACACTCCGCTGCAGGCGCTAGTGTTCGATTCCTGGTTCGATGCATATCGGGGCGTGTGCGTGCTGGCGCGCGTGGTGCACGGCACGATGCGGCGCGGCCAGAAGATCCGGCTGTGGTCAAACGGCAACGTGTTCGAGGTGGAAACGCTGGGAGTGTTGACGCCCAAGCCGGTAGAAGTGGAGCAACTCATGGCGGGCGAAGTGGGCTTCCTCTACGCCAATATCAAGAATGTGGCCGACAGCAAGATCGGCGACACCATTACCGACGACGCCCGCCCGGCCATCGAGCCGCTGCCGGGTTTTGAAGAGATCAAGCCCATGGTCTTCGCCGGCATGTACACGGTGGACGCCCATGAGCACACCCAGTTGCGCGAAGCCCTGGAAAAACTGCGGCTGAACGATTCCTCCTTCTTCTTCGAGCCGGAAAGTTCGGCGGCCCTAGGCTTCGGGTTCCGCTGCGGTTTCCTGGGACTGTTGCACATGGAGATCATCCAGGAGCGGCTGGAGCGGGAATTCGGCCTCGACCTGATCACGACAGCACCGAGTGTCCGCTACAAGATCACGCGGACAGACGGCCAGGTGATCGAAGTGGACAATCCGGCCAAGTGGCCACCGCAGAGCGAGATCAAGAAGATTGAAGAGCCGGTGATCCTGGCCACCATCCTGACGTCGGAAGAGTACGTGGGCGGCATCCTGAAGCTGGTGGAAGAGAAACGTGGACGGCAGAAGGCGTTCGAGTATGTGAGCGCGTCCCGCGTGATGCTGAATTACGAACTGCCTCTGAACGAGATCGTGCTCGATTTTTACGACCGGCTCAAGTCGGTGTCGCGGGGGTACGCCTCGCTCGACTATCACCTCTCCGGTACCTGGGAGTCGCCGATGGTGAAGCTGGACATCCTGGTGGCGGGTGAGCCGGTGGATGCGCTGTCGCTGATCGTGCATCGCGATTTTGCCTACGAGCGTGGGCGCGCTCTGGCCTCCAAGATGCGGGAACTGATTCCGCGCCAGATGTTCGAAGTTGCCATACAGGCGGCGGTCGGAGGCAAAGTCATCGCCCGCGAGACCGTGGCCGCAGTGCGGAAGAATGTTTTGGCCAAGTGCTATGGCGGCGACATCACCCGCAAGCGCAAGCTGCTGGAGAAGCAGAAGGAAGGCAAGAAGCGCATGAAGCGCATCGGGAGGGTGGACATTCCACAGGAAGCATTTCTGGCTGTGCTGCGCGTGGGCGAAGGCGAAAAATGACCTCGAACTGCCTGTGGAAAAGTCTGTGGATTTCGGCCCAGGCCCCTGGGACACCGGCGCGGCTAATTGCTCGGGAGAACGATCCCAGCCGGGAAAGCTATCCGTAACCCATGACGTAATAACCGGTTAGCTCTCGGCAGCCACAGCTCAGCGAATCCAGCAGAAGCCCGCCACAGGCATCGGGGTTCTCGTCGTTTTGCACAAGGCTTGGTGCTACCTTCAACGATTCCTGGCCAATACAAAGTTGACCGTGATCTGCGTCTCCACCTCCACAGGGGCATCACCCAGAAAGAACGGCCGGTAGCGCCACTGCTGGACCGCTTCTACAGCCGCTTGCTGAAGCATGGGATGCCCGCTTATGACGCGCAGGCTTTCGATGGCGCCGTCCCTGGTAATGATGGCGTGCAACACCACGGTGCCTTCAACGCGGGCAACCCGGGCAAGGTGTGGGTAGATTGGCTGTACGCGATGGATCAACTGCCCTGCCGTCACGCCCGGCGAAACGATCCGTCGTTGCGGCGGGGGAATGGTTCGGGCAAGGGCGTGGAGCGCAGGATATTCCCGACCGAGTGCGGAGCGCCGTTCGGCGCACACACGACGCATCCTCCAGGAAAACTGATTTGCGGGGGACCGGATGGGCCATCATTCGCGCTTACCAAAACGGCGGGTGGGATTCTCGAAGGAGCGATCAGAATTGCTGGGGACGGTTGGACCGGTGGTGATCCACGCTTTCCCGCATCGGGTGAGACGTGACTGGGCGTTCCTCGTGGAATAGCGACCGGCACCGTCACACTGCGTACGGCGGGCAGTGCCTCGGTGTGCAGCAGAGGGATAAGGACAGACAGAGCAAGTCCTACGGACTGCAACGCAACCGACGCAACTGTGGTCCATCTGGAGCGGGAGCGCAAGCGGTCCGAAGATTCGAGCAGGCTGCTCTCGAACATTTGGTTCCTCCTGCCAGCTTGGACACCGCGGGGAGACTCTGGAGGTGCGGGACTCGCGGAAGGGTGGGACGAAGAGCGGAGAAGCTAGAAGGGCCGCCTGCGGGCGGCCCATGGGATTCTGTGGTTCGCTACTGAGGATTGCGAGTGGCGGTGCCGCCGCGCTGGGTCTGGGCCGGAGCCGCGGCGGTGGTACCGGGTGCGGTGCCCGGCCGGGCTGCCGAAGGAGCCGGGGGCGGTGGAGCAGGCACACCGGAGACGGCGTTGTAAGCGCTGATAATGTCCTGGGTGATGTCCACGGTGGGCTGCCACCAGAGCAGCGGATTCTGTTGATCGCTCTCGTCATACTTCAGAACGAGCGAGAACTCATTGTTCTTGGCGTAGGTGACCAGCACCTCGCCCAGCTTGCGGTAAATGCGCTCGGCGATCTCGTTCTGCTGGGTCTGGAACTCAGTGCGGGCGTCCTCCACCGCGCGTTGCAACGTCTTCTGCTTCTGCTCGATGGTCCGGCTCAGGTTCGCGCGCGCGTCATCGTTCATCTTGTCACTCTGCGTGGTGAGCTGTTTCTTCAGGTCCTCGAGTTCCTTGCTCATGTTTTGCAGTTCGGCCTGCTTGGGCTCGAACTTCTTCTGCAGGCCGCCGAAGTCCCTCTGCCCTTCGTTGCAGAGAGCGATGGCGGCGTTGAAGTTGATTACGCCCACTTTGGCGGCTGAAGGCGCGGCGGACGGAGGGGTGACCGGAGCCGGCCGGGCCGGAGTTGCAGCTTGCGGACTGGCGGCACCCGCGGGGCGGCTTGGGGTGGTGCCGGTCTGGGCGAGGGCCGAAACAGACAACAGGGCAACGAACAGCAGAAGTGCTACAGACTGACGTGTCATACGATTCGCTGGACTCCTTGGAAGATCGCGCGATTCCTCAAGAACGTTGGAGGCGGGGCCGGACCTGGGTCCAGCCTTCATTTCCTTCTCCTCGCGGCCAGGAGTGAACAGCCCGCTGGCGAGGATGCGAATCATTATAGGGACAAGGCTCGGCAGCGTCAAACCGTGTTTGCCGGCCCAAAGGCAGGGATGGATTCCGTGCCAGCGGCCGGCAGCCCGTCTCGGGTCAGAACGTGGTGCTGACGGTGAAGCGAAAGGTGGTTTTGGGCTCGTGAAGACGGAAGCTGGGAGCGAAAAGGCGCAGGGTTTCCTGATACGTAAAGTCGCCGGCGCCGCCGGCTGGGAACATGTCCCGGCTGATGCAACTCACGGCTCCGCCGGAGCTGGTGGTGCAGGAATCGGGCGACGCAGCCAAGGAATCCAGCCGCAGGGGGTTATAGGCGTAGTAGATGCGCATGGGCGCGTTGACGACCGGCAGGATCACCTGAAATTCCACACCGGTGGACATGCGTGGCTGGTAGTTGGTGGAGTGCACGACATCGATGTGAGAGTCAAAGCTGAGCGTATTGCCACCGACACATTGGAAACTACCGTTGAGCGAGGGACAGCCAAACGGGTTGGTATTAAGGTCTACGACTGACGAAGGACTGATCTGCAACTGGGACGGACGCGCGACGAAGTTCATGCCGAAGTCGTTGAACAGTGCCAAGGTTACCGGTCCGACGATCGGGATGCGGTACTCGACGTTGCTGACGAAGCTGGTGTCACCGCCGGTGAAAACGATACGGTGAACGGGAATGGGGACGGTATAGGTCCCACGGCGCGGGTTGGCCGGGTCCACCGGCACCGGCGTGCGATCCGGATTCAACAAGGGAATGCTCTGCCGGCCGACGAGGAAACCGATGGGAGTCACGGAGCGAATGTCGAAGCCGCGGAGATCAGTATCACCGCCGATGTAGGAACGTTCGTAGGGCGGGGCCACTTGGCCTCCGTAGCCGGTCAGGAAGGAACCCTGCAGGCGCAGCCCAATCACATTGCGCTTGTGCGGGCGGAAGTATTTGTATTCCACAATGGGCCGCGCAAACTTCACGTTGCCCCCCAGGCCCGCGACCTGTCCGCCCAGGAACAGACTGTAGCCCCGCGAAGGACGATAGGGGTTGTCAATGCGGTTGACGGAAAAGGTGGGGATCACCTTGCTGGTGATAATCCCCTCCAACGCCTGGGGACCGGAAAGCCCGCGAAAGGCGATCTGCTCAAACAGGTTGCGGGAAGCGTCGCTGAAAACCGCAACGGAGGAATTATCGAAGGCATAGGTCAGGCCCAGGCGCTTGAACGACCGCCGCAGCGGGTAGCTTCCGGAAACGGTAAAGCCGGTCGTGTTCTGGTTATAGTTCAGAAGAAACTGTTGCGCGCTTTCGGGAATCTGCTGACCGGTGGCTAGGGTGAACTGATCCGCCTGATTGAAGCGGAACTGGCGCTTGAATATCGTGAACCCGAACTGCAGGGGTCGGTCGAACAGGTAGGGTTCAGTGAAACCAAGCAGCACGTTGTAGCCGCGGTTGCCGGTAGAGCCCTCGACGCGCAACGTTTCGCCCAGACCCAGGAAATTGTTGGTCTCGTAGCTGATTCCAATAAACCCGCCTTCCAGACCGCTGACGCCGCCCTGCAGCCCGATGCTGTTCTTGCCGCGCTCCTTGACCTTCAGCGTAATGTCCACCGTGCCTTCCTGGACGTTCTGGCGGACGGAAGCATCCTGCTCGGGGTCGAGCTGCTCGAAGTAGCCAAGTTGATTGAGGCGCAGCAGGCTCAGCTTCCACAAGCGACTGTTGTAAACGTTGCCCTCCTCGAGCGCCAGCTCGCGGCGAATGACCTTATCGCGGGTGGTGGTGTTGCCCTGAAACTCGATGCGGCGCACATAGAAGGGCTTACCCTCGTCGATATCGATCTCCAGGGTAATGAGGCGCTTTTCGTCGTCGAACTTGGTGTCTGGCACGGCAGTGAAATTGACATAGCCGAGTTCGCCGTGGATCTCACGCAACGCGTCCAGACCCTTGCGGACCAACTCCGCGTTGAAGATATCGCCGTCCCGCATGGCAAACGCGGCCCGCAGAATGCGGCTGTCCTTGATGGCCTTGTTGTTCTTAAAAGTAATGGCGGCGAGATGGTAGCGCTCGCCTTCTTCGATGGGAATCGTGATGTCGACGGCTTTGCCACCGCCCTTCTGGATCAAGGGGATGTGAAACCCACCCGCGTCGCGAGTTTCGGTCTTGGGATCGGAGACGATGGCCTTGAAATAGCCACGCTGCTGGTAGGCGTACCGTACACGCTCCGCATCCTCGGCCAGCTTGGAAGCGTCGAAGGTCTTGGAAAAGAGGTTTTCCAGGAAAATGGAGCGCGGGATGCCGATGGGTTTCAGATTCACCATGGCGCGCTGCAGCACACGGCTACTGACGTTCTTGTTTCCTTCGAATCGGATCTTTCCAACCTTGACCTTGGGGCCTTCCTTGATCAAGAAATTCACGCCCACCGAGTTGGGCGGGATGGGGCGAACCTCGGTGCGGATGGTGGCAAACTGCCGGCCATGCTCGGCCAGTAGTTCCTTCAGTGTGACCTCCGCCTTCTTGACCCGAGTAGGGTCATACTGGCTTTCCAGCGTGAGCCCCACCTTGTTCTTCCGGAAGCGTTCCAGGACGTCGCTCTGCTGCACCGACGACAGCCCGACATAATTGATTTCGCGAATGTTGGGCTTCTCCTGGACGTACACGTGGATGCGGTAGCCCTTGGGGCTCTCCTCGCGCTCCATGCGCAGGTCGGCGAAAAAGCCGGTGTTCCAAAGGGAGCGGAAATCGCGCTGCAAGGCACCTTCGTCGTAGGCGTCGCCGGCGCGGGAGAAGATGCGAGCCCGAATGGTTTCCGCCGGAATGCGGCGGTTCCCGTGTATGAGAATCTCTTCGATGACGGCGCCCTGGGCCCAAGCCATTGCCGCCAGAAGAGCTACCACCACGGCCAGTCGCAGGGTCATCCCTGCCAAAGAGCGATTGCCACCACCGGCAGGGGTCGCTCTGTTGTCAGGAAAGGAGGGAATATGTCAACCCCTGCATGGAGTTCCGAAGCCGGTCATTATACGGAATCTTGGATGCGGTAGCCAGCACAACGGATTACCGGTCGCGAACGCAATGTGCGGGACGAACCGCGCAGAACAAAGGCAGAAACCCCTTTAGAGGTCGCGGCTCGCGGACTAGCCGACCTGGAGGATCTCCTTCTCCTTGGTCTTGCTCATCTCCTCCATTTTCTTGATTTCTTCGTCGGTGAGTTTCTGGATTTCCTCGTGGGCGCGGCGCTCCTCGTCCTCGCTGATCTTCTTGTCCTTGAGCGCCTTCTTGATCGAATCGTTGCCGTCGCGACGGATGTTGCGCACAGCGGTGCGGTGGTCTTCCAGCACCTTGTGCAGATGCTTTACCAGATCCTTGCGGCGCTCTTCCGTGAGCGGCGGCACGGGCACGCGGATGAGCTTGCCGTCGCTCATGGGGTTCAAGCCGAGATCGGCGGTGCGAATGGCCTTCTCAATAACCGCCACCGAAGTGGGATCGAAGGGCTGCACGGTGAGAAGCTGGGCTTCCGGGGCGTGCACCTGGGCGACCTGGTTGAGGGGCATCTGGGAGTCGTACAGCTCGACGCGTATCGGGTCGAGCATGTGCACGTTGGCGCGACCGGTGCGGGTGGCCGCCAGCTCGCGGCGGAAATCCTCGACTGCCTTGTCCATGCGTGTGCGCAGCTGGCCGAACACTTCCTTGAGCGCGGGAATCGAGGCCATCGTGGGTTGAGCCATGGGGTGCTCCGAAAGCCGTTGATTATAAACGAAGAGTTGGCTGGAGAAGAAACATGGAGAACGTCGGCCGCTTGCGCCCCTGGGCACAGGGGCCCTCGCATCGCTTGAGGAGCCTACTGGCTGACGAGGGAGCCGACCTTTTCGCCGGCGAGGACGCGGCGGATGTTGCCGTGCCGGTTGAGGTTGAACACGATGATAGGCAGGTTGTTGTCGCGGCACAGGGTGATGGCCGTGGAGTCCATCACCTTGAGGCCTTTCTTGAGCACGTCGAGGTGGGTGATGGTGTCGAACATGCGCGCGTCCTTCACCAGGACAGGGTCGGCGTCGTAGATGCCATCAACCTTCGTGGCCTTGAGTATGACGTCGGCCTTGATCTCCATGGCGCGCAGGGAGGCGGCGGTATCGGTGGAGAAGTAGGGATTGCCGGTGCCGGCGGCGAAGATGACCAAGCGGCCCTTCTCCAGGTGGCGGATGGCGCGGCGGCGGATGAAGGGCTCTGCGACCTGGTTCATCTCGATGGCGGACATGACGCGGGTGTATACCCCGCGTTTTTCCAGGGCGTCCTGCAAAGCGAGGGCGTTGATGACGGTGGCCAGCATGCCCATGTGGTCGGCGGACACGCGGTCCATCTCCCGAGCGTGCTCAGCTACGCCACGGAAAAAATTGCCGCCACCAACCACGATGGCCAGCTCCACGTCCATAGTCTTGGCGTCCTGGAGTTCACTGGCGACCTGTTCCACGCGCGCCGGCTCAACGCCAAAACCCTGGTTGCCGGCGAGAGCTTCGCCAGAGAGCTTAAGCAGGACACGACGGAACACGGCGGGCATCCAAATCAGTATACCAACCCGCATATGCTGGGACGTTATGCGTGCGCCCGCAGCACCGACCTACTGGGTAAGACGTTCGATGCGCCGTCTGGCGGCGTGCCGGATCTGTTCCTGCATCTCGGGGTTCGCGTCCTGGGCGGATTCCGCCAACTCGAGCGCCTTGCGTGAGGCGGCCAGGGCCTGCTCGCGATGACCACTTTGTTCGTAGGCGTCGGCCAGACTGTCAAACGCATTAGCCGAGTTCGGGAACTCATGGGTGACGAAGGAGAGTACGGCAATCGCATCCTGCTGGCGTTTGGCATTGAGCAGCCGGTAGCCGAGCGCGTTCAACCCGGGCTCCTGGAAGATGCCCGCATCCGGATGGCGGCGCCGCTGCTCCAGGAACTTCGCTTCCGCTTGCGGCCAGCCCTGCTCAAAGATCAGGTTGAAAATCAGGCCGGCGCTGGGCGGGAAGTCTACGCTGGGCTTCACCGTCCCCTTGCGAACGGCCACTTCCAAGAGTTGCGGATAGAACTGCACGAAGGTGTTCTCCACCGCCCCGTTTTCGTGGTGGCAACTCCAGCAGGCGGCGCGGGGAAAGGGCTCGGCCGAGGGCCGGTCGAGCCCCAGGTTGTAGTACGCCCAAACATCCGGGTTGCGGGCTGCGTCTTTCACCGCCGCCTCGAGCGAAATGAAATCGCCCTGGTAGTAGCCGCTCTTGTTAATGGAGCCGGTAGCGGGATGGTAGATCTCGAGCGCAAACATGGTCTTGTCCGGCCATTTGCCGGTGGCCATGAAGGCGCGATAGGCCGCGGGGTTGACGAAGACGTTGGTGAACATGGGATGGTCGCTGGAGGCTGCCGGTCCGTAGTTCATGCCCAGCCCGGATGACAAATAGACCCATTCCCGATGGTTGGTGGGCCGGAGCAACTTGCCATCCGGCGAGTACTGCGGACCGTCGGCGGGAGCCTGGTCTGGACCGGCAACCGCCAGATAGGCCGAGAGGCCGAAGACGACGGCGACGAGCAGGGTCTTGCCCTTCATGAGGAATCCTCCACGCGCTCCTAGACCTGGTGGTTCGGCTCCATCCTTCAACGCATAGGACACAGCTGTCTTGAACGAATGAAACCTTCCGGGCCGGCTCACGAACTGCGGGCCATCCACGTCCGTACAGTATGGCAGCCATGGCCAACGCCGGGAAGCCGCTTACTGCCTTCGGCCGCCAGTTTTATGGCGAGCTGAGGAACCAGCAGAGCATCTGCGGCGCTGTGCTCGCCGAGGTGGTGCACGAACACGCGCGCGACGTGCCCTTGCACACGCACGACGTGGCTTATTTCTCGCTCGTCCTGCAGGGACTCTACCGGGAAGGCGATGCGCGCGGGCGCACCCTCTACGGGCCGTTGAGCGCGACCTTCAATCCAAGGGGCACACGCCACGATGGCCAGATCCAGGAGGGCGGCGCCCGGTTCTTCACCGCCGAGCTGGAAGAATCGTGGCTCGAACCATTGCAACGGCAAACGATGGAGCGACACTTCGCCGACCGTACCGGCGGGCCCTTGCTGTGGCTGACCTTGCAGCTCTATCGCAACTACCGGTCAGGCGTGACGGTGTCACCGCTGGCAGCCGAGAGCCTGCTATGGGAGATGCTGGCGACAACGGCGCGCTGGAGGGACGACCGCGACCGTCGCCCTCCAGCCTGGTGGCTGCGAGTAAAGGAGAAACTTCAGGAGCAGTTTCGCGAGCCGCATCGGTTGGGCGAACTGGCCGCCGAGGCCGGCGTGCATCCTGTCCACCTGGCGCGGGTGTGCCGCCGGTTCGAGCGCCGAAGCGTAGGGGAATACGTGCTGGCGCTGCGAGTGCGGCTGGCGTGTGAGCTGCTGAGGCGCCCCGAGCTTCCGCTGGCGCAAGTAGCCATGGAGACCGGTTTTGCCGACCAGAGCCACCTGACGCGAATGTTCAAGCGCCTGACGGGCTTTACGCCCGCGACATTCCGCGGGCAACTGGCTGCTGCCAACCGCCGGGCTCGCTCACCGCTTTCCTAACCCCAAATCTGGGAAAAAGGAAACGGGCGCGGGAGAGCCCGCGCCCGCGAGGAATCGTCGCGTTACTTCGAACGGTTCTCGGCCTGCGGTTTGGAGACGGCGAAAGTCTCGGCGCCCTCGCCCACCTTGAAGCGGGCGAAGCGGCGCACGGTGATGTTCTCACCCAGCTTTCCGATCTTGGAGGCGATGAGCTGGTAGACGGTGATGCCCTGATCTTTGATGAACGGCTGCTCGTAGAGGCAGACCTCTTCGTAGAACTTGGACATCTTGCCTTCGACGATCTTCTCGATGACCGGGGCTGGCTTCCCGGTAGCCCGCGCCTGTTCGCGGTAGATGTCTTTCTCGCGCTCGTAGGCTTCAGGAGTAACGTCCTCCTTGCGGATGAACTTCGGGTCGCTAGCGGCAATGTGCATGGCGATATCGTGTACCAGTTCCTTGAAGTCGTCCGTGGCGGCGACGAAGTCGCTTTCGCAGTTCACTTCGACCAGCACACCGATCTTGCCACCGGCGTGGATATAGCTCGAGACCGAGCCTTCGGTGGCCGTCCGCGTCGCCTTCTTGGCGGCCGTGGCGATGCCTTTCTTGCGGAGCAGGATGACGGCTTGTTCCAGATCACCCTTGGCCTCAGCCAGCGCCTGTTTGCAGTCCATCATGGGAGCGCCGGTCTTCTCCCGGAGCTCTTTCACTTGTGCGGCAGGAATGTTCACGGCAGTGGAACCCATGGTCAGTACGAATCCTTTCGATACCTTAGATGCGCGGTTGGCTCAGACGAATCGACCCGCGGCGCAACGCGCGGGTCGCTGGAAAACCTGTCGCCCCCGTCCCGCCTAGTGGGATTCGGCGGCGTCGGCGTCGCCCGCGGAGGCAGCGGAAGAGGGAGCCTTGCGCGCTCCCAAGACGTCCTCCATGCTCGGTTCTTCCTCAGCCGCGGCTTCAGGAGCCTCAGCTCCGGCCCCTTCGTCGTAGCCTTCGGCGGCAGCTTCTCCCGCGGCGACCGCGGCAGCGTACTCGGCGGTCTGCTTGTCGGCCGCCACCTGTGCGCCCTCGACGTAGGAATCGGCGACCTTGCAGGTGAACAGCCGGATGGCACGCAAGGCGTCGTCGTTGCCGGGGATGACGTAATCGACTTCGCTCGGGTCGCAGTTGGTGTCCACGACGGCGACCACCGGAATGCCCAACTTGCGCGCCTCGCGCACCGCGATCTGCTCCTTGTTGGAGTCGATGACGAAGACGGCGTCCGGCAGGCGGTCCATGTTCTTGATGCCAGCCAGGTTCTGCTGCAGATGCTTGCGCTCGCGCTCGAGCTTGATGACTTCCTTCTTAGGCAGCAACTCGTAGCGGCCGTCGGTGGCCATCTCGTCAAGCTCCTTCAGGCGCTTGACCGACTTCTGCACCGTGACCCAGTTGGTGAGCAGGCCGCCCAGCCAGCGCTGGTTCACGTAGAACTGGCCGCATCGCGAGGCTTCCTCGGCGATGGCGTCCTGCGCCTGGCGCTTGGTGCCCACGAAGAGCAGCGTCTTGCCGCTCGAGGCCATCTCCTGCACGAACCGGGACGCGTCCTTGAACATCTTGAGCGTCTTCTGCAGGTCGATGATGTAGATGCCGTTCCGTTCGCCGAAGATGTACTCCTTCATCTTCGGATTCCAGCGTTTCGTCTGGTGCCCGAAGTGAACGCCCGCTTCGAGCAATTCCTTCATGCTGATGCTCGCCAATAGACCTCCTCAGTGGTCTGCATCCTTTGCGGCGGCCGAAGCCGGTCGCTCAGGATTGATGCCCCGGATGCCCTTGAGGACCGCCAGGGAAAATTGTGAAACCGTGGTCAGTGGTCGGTGGCCAGTGGCCAGCAAAACCAGAAACCAGAAACGAAAAACGAAAAACGAGAAACGAGAAACTGCACTTACCGCTTCGAGTACTGGAAGCGCTTGCGTGCCCCCTTTTGGCCGTACTTCTTGCGCTCCTTGATGCGAGAGTCGCGAGAGAGCAGCCCTGCAGACTTCAGCCGGGCACGCAGTTCGCCATTGAACTGGAGCAACGCCCGGGCCACGCCCAGCTTCACCGCGCCCGCCTGGCCGTTGACGCCGCCACCGGCAACGTTGGCGACCACGTCGAAGGCCGAGCCGGTCTCGGTGGTGGCCAAGGGTTGCTTGGCCTGCACGCGCTGCGCTTCGGTGACGAAATACTGCTCGAAGGGGCGGCCGTTCACCAGGAAGCCGCCGTTGCCGGGACGCAGAAAGACACGGGCTACGCTCGACTTCCGCCGTCCCGTTCCGTAGTACTGAATGAGTTCTGCCATAAGATCAGCGATTCGCCGTCAGCAATCCGCTTTCAGCTCAAAACCCTTTCGCAAATAAGGATCCACGGCCGTGAACGGCCGCGACTTGCACTTCTAAGCCCGCTTGGCCTGTGCCAGGGTCTCCGGCTGCTGGGCCTGATGGGGATGCTTGTCGCCGGCGTACACGCGCAGCTTGCGGGCCATCTGGCGACCCAGCTTGGTGTGGGGCAGCATGCCGACGATGGCGTCACGCACCACAACTTCCGGCCGGCGCGCGGCGCGCTTGCGGAAGCTCTCGGCCTTGATGCCGCCGGGATAGCCGGAGTAGCTGTAATAGGTCTTCTTCTCCGACTTCATGCCGGTCACGCGCACCTTGGCGGCGTTGACTACGATGACGTGATCGCCGGTATCGAGAAACGGCGTATACACAGGATTGTTCTTGCCGTTCAACATGCGGGCCACACGACTGGCCAGACGCCCCAGGGTCTCGCCCTCGGCGTCCACCACGTACCACTTACGCGCAATTTCCCCGGCGCCGGGGAAATGGGTTGCCATACAAAAATCTCCCAAGTGCTGATGAAAAGAAGACCGCTCAAGGCGGGAACTGCAGCACTGCCAAAGGTTTAAGGATAAGGGAGGAAGCGAAGGTTGTCAATGAAACAGGTGGTATCTACTCGTAGGCCAGCGCTTCGACCGGATCCTTGCGAGCGGCCTTGACGGCGGGGTAGAGGGCGCCGAGCACGGAGCCGGCCAGCGCGATCAGGGTGGCGCGCAGCACCCAGAGCCAGGCGATTTCCACGCGCAGGGTGGGGAAGGCCTTCAGGATGCCCTCCTTGGCAGCGAAGCTGAAGATGATGCCAACTACGACGCCGCTCACCGCCAGCAGCAGAGTCTCGCGCACAATGACGTTCACGATGTAGGCCTTGGAGGCGCCCATGGACTTGAGGATCCCGATTTCCCGGGTGCGTTCCATCACCGCCGTGTACATGGACTGGAAGATGACGATGAAGCCGATGCACACGGCTACCCCGATGACCACCTTGATGAACGTGGAGAAGCCGGGCAGGTTCTCGGGCGTCATGTAAGAGAGCCACTCCTGCATGGATTGAACGCCGTAACTCTCCATACCGGGAATCTGCTTGATGGAGGCGGCGACCGCGCCGGCGTTCGCGGGATCATCGAGCTTGAGGTAGAAGATGGAGGCCTTGCCCTGGGAGCCGACCAGTTCCTGCACCGTGGCCATAGGCATGAACTTGCGCGCGCCCTTGCCGTGCTCGACGATGCCCACGACACGGAACTGGTGATTCAGCACTTCGATGGTCTGGCCCACCTGGACGTTGCGGGAGGCGGCAAAGAAGTCGTCGACGATGATGTCGTCGAGGCCCTCGAAAGGACCGCCCGCGAGGTAATGAAATTTCCCGCCCATGGATTCGAAGCTGGCCAGGTCGATGCCGTAGAGCACTTCGACGCTGCCTCCGCCGGTCGAAATCTGGGTGACGACCGGGGCTACCGCCGCCACGTGCGGCACCTTGGCGAGCACATCGGCCACTTTGACGGAAACGGGCGCGCCGCTGATGCCGATGAGGGCGGAGGAGCCGGGCGGCCGGACCATCACATCGGCGCCGATGCCAGCCTGTCGGGTCTTGGAGTCGTTCAGGATGCCGAGCGACAAGCCGACGATCACCAGAATCAGCGTTACCTCGACCGCTATGGCCACAATGCTGATGACGGACCGAATCGGCCGGTGCGCCAGGTTGGCGACGATCATCTTGTTCATCATGGCCAGGACATTCTAAACGCCGGTTTGGCAAGGGACAAATGGCCGCCGGCGCGGTTGACTTTTGGCGAGCGCCCGCCTAAGAATACAACTCTTCACCTCGCGTCGGCCCCGTCGCGCGGAAGGCTCAATTCATGGCACGAATCTCAGTCGTAAGAGCGGGACGGGGAATCGTAGAGGTTCTCCTCCTGATGGTGTGTCTGGCAGGCCCGGCGTGGGCACAGCGCGGGGCCATTACCGTTGCCCGAAACTTGGACGAACTGACCCATCAGTCAGCCGTGATCGTGCGCGGATTTGTGGTGAGGGCGCGGGTGGAGAAACATCCACAATTCACGAACCTGGATACGATTGTGGTGACCCTGCGAGTGAAGGAAACGCTCAAGGGCGAAGTGGGGCCCATCTACTCGTTCCGGCAATACATCTGGGACTTCCGTGACCGCCAGGATGCCGCGGGCTATCGCAAGGGCCAGGAACTGCTGCTGTTGATGAATCGAGTGAATCAGTACGGGCTTACCAGTCCGGCGGGCATGGAGCAAGGGCGGTTCCGCATCCTTCGTGACCGCAGCGGAAAGGAAACGGTCGTGAACGGCCTCGGTAACTATGGGCTGTTTCGCGGGCTGGAAGCACAAGTTGAAAAGAAAGGCGTCAAACTCTCGCCCGGGATGGCGGCACTGGTGCGGCAAGAGCCCGGTGTGCCGCTTGCCGCTGACAATCTCCGCGAGCTGATTCTGGAACTTCAGGGCAAGTCGACCCAGTGACCCCCCGAAACCAAAGACGGAGCCGGCACTCGCTGCGGTTAGCCGTGCTGGTGTCGTTGATGCTGGCGCTGCCACGCCTAGCGGTAGCGGGTGGACCGATTGCCGTGGGTGGGCCTAGTTTCGGCGTTGAAGGTGCCCCCTTCACCTGGAGCACAACGAGTGCGATTCCATACCGAACCGATGGCGGCAATCTCGGAGCGCTTACAAATACCCAGGCGAATAACCGCGTGGAGAGCATGTTCAACGTTTGGGAGAACGTCACCACGGCGAACATCGAATACAGCCGTCTAGGTGCTATTCAAGGCGTGGCCGATGGGGATGTGAGCACGCTAGCGGAATATAACGCTGTGAACGGGACCTGCAACGCCAACCCTCCAACACAGAATCCGGTGATTTACGACACCAACGGAAGCGTCTTCGACGCTCTGGGCATCGATACCAACGTGATTGGCTTTGCGGGCCCTTGCCTGGTCAATTCCGCCGGGCGAATCATCTCCGCCAAAGCTGTGCTGAATGGGAAATGGATCGACGGGAATCCGACGCAAGAGTTAAGCGATTCCGCCTTCGATGGCGCCATCATCCACGAGCTCGGGCATTTTTCAGGGCTCGACCACTCGCAGATCAACGTGAATTGCCTTTCGGCATGCGGTACCGATGACTTGATCGGATTGCCGACGATGTTTCCAGTGATCTTCAGTACCAGAGATGAGGATCCGGGACCGGCAATCGTGAACCCGGCAGCTACTCTCGCGACAGACGACATGGCGTGGATTTCACGCTTGTATCCGAAGACGTCTGGTAGTCCAACCTTCTCCGGCACCTATGGGACCCTTACAGGGATTGTGCGTTTCAGTGACGGCATGACCCATGCCCAAGGTGTAAATGTGATCGCACGGCCCGTAGACACAGGTTCGAACCAGGACCGCAAGTTTGCGGTCTCGGTGGTTTCAGGCTTCAAATTCACCGGAAACCCAGGGCAAAGCGTGACGGCGGCGCCCTATCTGAACGGAGCCTCCGACAACACGGGCGGAGATAGTTTCGGATCGCGCCAAACCGGGGACATCGGGCGTTTCGAGATTCCGGTCCCGGCGGGCAACTACATGGTTGAAGTGGAGTCTATTCATTGCAATCCGAACGACCCAACAGATTGTTTCAGTGAGGGCTCAAGCGTGGGTCCGCTGATTGATCCCATTCCCATGCCGGGCACGGCGCCGGCCGCCGCCGGTCCCTTTGCCGTCACGGCGGGCAACACCGTCAACGTGGGTAACATTGTGCTGGTGGGCACGGATCCGCGCTTCGACGCGTTCGAAGGGGGCAAGAAGCGTCGCGCGCAGACCATCAGTGAGTAGGGAGGAGGAATCGCCATGAGTTTGCGTTGCCGGAGAATCCTGCTGGAGGCGGCAGTGGGCCTGGTGCTGTGGACAGCAGCCGGCACGCCGGCGCTGGCGCAGTCTCGGAATGACAGCATCGCGGCGGCGACGCCGCTCACCAACGGGACCTTCAATGCTTCCATCAGTCCCTTCGGCGATCCCATCACGGTGACCGATCCGGACGAGGACTTCTATGCGGTCACGGTGGCGGCGAGCGCCACATTAACAGTGGATGTGGTAGGGCCGGGGCTGAATCCTCCCAGTCCGATGGATCCTGTGATTGAGATCGTGAACAATGCCGGAACGCGGCTAACGACCTGCAAAGACCCGGGCGACGATAGCCCGCCAGGCGGTTCGGGAATCACGCCGGACCCTACACCCAACGTATTCGACGACTCTTGCGTCAATGACGACATCAGCCTGGGGGTCAACCGCAACTCGCACCTGGACTTTCGGAACACAAGCGGCGGGACGGTAACCGTCTTCATCCGGGTGCTGGACTGGAGCGGCAACGCGCGGCCTGACTTCCGCTACCAGATCACGATCAGCGGAGCACAGTAGGGCCCTGCGCATTCTCATCCGTAGCTGCAACAACGCCTAGGGGTTCCTCGCTCTCGCTCGGGACATACGACGGCGCTACTGCGGCGGGCTGCCGGAACTCGCATCCTCCGGCCGGGCCGGCTTGTCAAGTCGCCGCAGCTCGTAGCCTTCGGGCTGGTTGAGGACGAACTGTTCGTCCTGGAGAGGCTGGTTCAGGTTCAGCTTCACCATGCTGAGCACGATGGCGTACTCCTCCTTCGGACGCCAGAGATGGATGACGGCAGGGAAGCGACCTCCGTGGTATTCCGTGATGTGCTCGTAGTCGGCTTCGGTGGCGACGGAGCCGTCGGCATCATAGATAACCTGTCGATAGGGCATGAGATCGGCACGGCTGAATGTGATCTTGCGTGACAACTTCCAGTCCGAGCCGTTGCGGCGAATCACCGTGACCACGTAATTGGGCTGCTCGATGTCTTTCTTCGTTTTGGGGTCGCGTACGGTCTCGGTGGAGCCTTCGAGCACCGCGATCTCCCGGTCGGGGTCGATGGGGCGAAGCAGCAATGCATCGAGAATATGGCGCGGGCGCAGATTCTCGATGGGCTTGTTGGAAGCGGGCGGGGCGTCGTTGCGGCCAACGTAGAAGCGGCTCTTGGTGGGGATGGAGAGTCGGAACCCTTCGCCGTCGCTCACCATGTCAAAGGCGGTATTCCGCAAGATGGGAAACAGGCCGATCATGCGAAGGGTGGCGGGCTGGCGCAGCAGAATGTAGCCGCGCATATCCTGGAAGTCCGTGACCTTGCCCTTCTTGGAACCGCCCACGGAAGGCGCAATATCCACCGTGGCGTTCAGTGTCTGGATGCGAGCCGCCTCGTGGTTGATGGTCTCCACCAGTTGGGCGAGGGTGGCCTCACGGAGGACGGCGGAGCTCATGCGGCGCTCGACCGTGCGGGAGCGGAACAGGCAGCCCGGCAGGATGGCCAGTGCGAGGAAGGCAAGCAGGGTGCGGCAGAGGCGTCTGGTCGTTGGGCGGGCCCCGTGCACAACCATGCTGTTTCGGTGGTTCATTAACCTCAAGGGCTAAAGCCCGGTCCCCTCAGCCATAGTCTCGGCACGACTAGAGTCGTTCCCCTCCGAGTGCTCCACTCCCTCGGTGGTCAAACCACCTTCGAGTATATAAGGCCCGATGAGCCGGGTTCAGCGGCGGTCGCGTTCGCGGCGGTAGGCCGCGACGTTGCGGCTGTGCTCGGCAGCGGTGGAGGCGAATCGGTGACGACCACGGGCATCGCTGACGAAGTAGACATACGTCGTTGAGGCGGGCTGCATGGCGGCGCGCAGCGAGTCGCGACCGGGGTTGGCGATGGGTCCTGGCGGCAGTCCTGCGCGGCGGTAGGTGTTGTAGGGAGAGTCGAATCCCAGGTCCGACTGGTGGATGGCGCCGCGATACCGTCCGGCCAGCAGGGCGCCATAAACCACGGTGGGGTCGGCCGCCAGCACCATGTTGCGCTGCAATCGGTTCTGGAAGACGCCAGCCACCAGAGGCCGTTCTTCCGGAACGCCGGTTTCTTTCTCCACGATGGAAGCCAGGACGACGATGCGGTGGATGTCACCTGCGAGGCCGAGGGATGCGGCCTCCTGGCGGAAGCGGCGCACCATGGCGGCCGCGATCTCGCGTGGCCCCTGCGCACGAGTGAACTGGTAGGTGTCCGGAAAGAGATAGCCCTCGAGCGAGGTGGCTGCCGGATCGAGATCGTTGATCAGTACGACTTCGGCGCGGGCGGCTTCCAGGAACTGATCGCGCGTGCACAAACCGGCGGCGGCCACAGCATCGGCAACTTCGAACATGTTGTAGCCCTCGGGGACGACGACGGTTCGCACAATCACGTCGCCACGGGTGACACGGTCCAGGATTTCGAACGCGTCGGCGGGATGGTCGAAGCGGTACTCACCCGCCTTGAGCGATGGACGGCCCTTCACGGCATGCAGCGCCAGGAAGGCAGATGCGTTACGAATGACGCCGGCGGCCTGAAGTTCGGCCGCGATGCGGCGCGCGGAAAGCCCGGAACGCAGGAGGACGTCCGGCTTTCCAGGAGGCGCGAGCGGAGTGAAAAGCGAATGGGCCAGCCATGCGGCGGTGGCGAGCAGAATGAGAACGGTCAGTTTTAAAAGAGTGCGCAACGCTCCAGTCTAGCAGTTGCCGGATAGGGCGGCGTTGCGGTGGTCCAGGAACGATTGCAGGATCAACACGGCGGCCAGGCGGTCCACGGCCTGTCGACGGCGCTGGAGGCTGATCTCGCTTGCGCGGAGCACGCGGCTGCTTTCGACCGAGGTCAGGCGTTCGTCCCAAAGATGCACAGGAAGCCGAAAGCGCCGGCGAAGTTCTTCTGCGAGCGCGGCGACTTTTTCTGCTTGAGCGCCGGCTTGGCCACTCATGCGAAGGGGATAGCCGACCACCATCTCCGCCACCTCATATTCGCGCAGGACGCGCTCGAGGCGCCCGAAGTCAGCCCGCTTGGAGGTCCGCCGCAGTGTCTGGAGCCCTTGGGCGGTGAGGCCCAGCGGATCCGAGACGGCCATCCCGATGGTTTTGGCGCCCACATCGAGAGCCAGGATGCGCGGCCGGGTGCAGGCGTCTACTGTCACGGCGTTCATTATAGGAGCCGGCGCCTGGACAGGATGGGATACGATAAGCGCGATGGCGACGGAAGACATCGAAGTCGAAGAGCACGGCGACGCGATCCTGCCGGCAGCCGCAACCGCTCCCCGGCGCCGGCGCGGTGACCATGTGTCGTCGGCGGCGCAGACGGTGGTGGCCATCGCCGTGGTTCTGACCCTGTGCTACGTGGCCAAGCTGGTGGTGATCACGTTGATGGTCTCCGTCCTGCTGGCCTTCCTCCTGCAGCCGGTGGTAGGGGTGCTGGAGCGTATGCGGCTGCCCCGCTCTCTGGCCGCCTTCCTGGCGGTTTTCCTGCTTCTGGGGGTGGCCTATGCGGGAACCCATTTTTCCTACAACCGCGGCGTGGACTTTGTGCAGCAGTGGCCCAAGTATTCGGGAAAGATCCGGCAAGCGGTGGCTAGCTTCCGAGAACGAACGCTCTCCCTTCAGAAGACCACGGAGCGTGTGCTGGCGTCACAGGAGCCCGAGCGGGGCGTGGTCACGGTACAGCAGAAGGTGGACTGGGCGGAACTGCTGACACGCAGCGCAGCATCCGTGTGGGAGTTCGTACTGATCGTTTCGTTCATTCCTTTCCTGGTGTACTTCATGCTCAGCTGGCAGGACCACGTGAAGTCGGCCACGGTGATGCTCTTTCGCCTGGAGAATCGCAACGCCGCCTACAAGACCCTAAGCCGCATCTCCGCCATGACCCGCAGCTTCATCGTCGGTAACCTGCTGATCGGCCTGTTTATGTCGGCGATCAGTGTCATCGTGTTTGCCGCAGTGGGCCTCGGGTATCCCTTCATCCTGGGGTTTCTCAGCGGATTCCTCAGCCTGGTTCCTTACCTAGGAGTGATTCTGGCAGTGGTGCCTCCGCTGGTTGCGGGTCTTGGAGAACTCTCCGGGGCGAAGCTGCTGGCGGTGGCACTGACGGTGTTGGGACTGCACTTGTTCGCCATCAACGTGCTTTATCCCAAGATTCTGGGGAGACGCCTGCAACTCAATCCCCTGGTGGTCACCGTAGCATTATTGGTGTGGGGCTGGATTTGGGGCGGGATGGGACTGGTTCTGGCGGTGCCCATCACCGGGGCCATGAAGATCATCTTCGACCACGTGGAAAACCTGCGCCCGTACGGGGCGTGGATGGGAGAGTAGGGGGAAGGCGCGCCTGGAATCAGGCCTGGAACGCTTCGCGGAACCGGAGCTTGGTCTTGGCCAAGGCCTTGGTCAGCAGTTGCTCGGCCTCATCCTCACTGGTGTTCTTGGCCAACGCCAGCTCGCTTACCAGCAAGAACCGCGCCCGATCCAGCATCTTCTTCTCGCGGAAGGAAAGCGGCTTGGTCTGGTTGAGCTGTAGCAAGCTCTTGAGCACGGCAGCCACGTCCATGAGGGAGCCGGTGCGCATCTTGTCGGAGTTTTCCTTGAAGCGGCACTTCCAGTCGGCGTGATTGTCACACTTGAAGTCCGTCAGGTAATCCAGGACTTTCTGTACCTCGCCGTTCTTGATAACGCGCCGGAGCCCTACACTAGCCACATTGTGGAACGGAACCATGACCCGCAGGCTCCCAGCGGTAAATTTGAGGATGTAGAAGCGTTCCACGGCAGCCCCGAGAGTGCGGCTGCCAATCTGCTCGATCACCCCGACGCCCTGGTTGGGATAGACGACCCGGTCGCCGATGTGAAAGGCGCTATCTCCGTTCATGAGGACCCCGTGTGCAGAATGGAGGGGGAGTAGCTTTGGGCAAACCATTCTCATTATAGGCCTGAGTGTCAAGTCAGTCAATGAAGTGTGTGTCCCAAGTAATACAAGCGTAAGCAATTAACGGTTAGAGCTCCTTAATCCCAGACGGCAGTATGGAACGGCACGCCGAGACGGTTGGTTCGAGACCGGGGGTTTATAATGGCCGCGAGCTAGGGCCGGGAAACGCGGGCCCGTGCCGCCGGTGGGACACCGCTCAGGTTGCCATGCCAGAACAGATCCGCAGGAAGCTGGAAGAAGAGATTCAAACGCTCGAGTATGAACTGAATAACGAGCTTCCCAAGGAGCTGAAGAAAGCGGTCGCCATGGGCGACCTCACCGAAAACGCCGAGTATCACATGGCGAAGCAGCGCCAGGAGTTTGTCCGCGCCAGGCTGGGGCAACTCAAGAAGCGTCTGGCCGACCTGTCGCTGGTAAATCTGAACAACATCCCCAAGGATCGCGTGGCCTTCGGCTCTCGAGTGGTGGTCTACGACCAGACCCGTAACCAGGAGATGGAGTTCCGGCTGGTGACCAGCGAGGAATCCGATGTGGAAAAGGGACTTATCTCGACCACGTCTCCTATTGGACGGAGCCTGATGGGAAAGAAAGTCGGCGACACCGCGGTGGTGGTGACTCCCGCCGGCCAGAGGGAGATGGAAATCCTGAAGTTGACCACCATTCACGACGGGGCGTCATGAGCTGGACGGCGGCGGTCGGAAGTGCGTGCCGGGTACTGCTGCAGGCGATCATCCAGAGCCTGGCCTTGACCCGGATTTCTCCCAACACCTATACCTTCCTGGGCCTGGTGGTGACGGTAGTCGCGGCGGTGCTGTTCGGCTATGCCTCGGGCGAGAACCAGGCAGCCATGTTCCGTTCCGCCGGCCTGGTAGTGATCCTGGCTGGCTTTCTGGACATGGTGGATGGGCGCATCGCGCGCGCCAAGAACCAGGTGACTCCTTTTGGCGCCTTCTACGACTCGGTGCTGGACCGGTATGGCGATCTGGCGTTGTTTTTCGGACTGCTGGTGTACTACGCCCGGGCCAACCGGTTCTTCTACGTTGTGCTGGTGGCGGTGGTAATGACCGGATCCGTGATGGTCAGCTACACCCGGGCACGGGCCGAGTCCTTGATCGGCGAATGCAAAGTGGGCTTTCTGGAGCGGCCCGAACGGCTGGTGCTGGTGATTCTGGGAGCGCTCTTCAACCGCATGGCGCCGGTGCTGTGGGTGATCGCCGTGCTCTCGAACATCACGGTGTTGCACCGGATTCTTTATACCTACCAGAAGACCCGGCAAGCTGAGGCCGTGCGTACCAGCGAAGCGGCATGAAACACGGCACCGCCGGTTGTCCTCCCTGCTCTGAGGGTAATCGAATGAGGGCTCTAGCCGTTTGCCTGGCGTTATGGCTGTGCCTGCCGGCGACCGCAACTGCCTCGTCCTCCCCAGAAACACTGGAGGCGCTGGCAAAGGACTTCTGGGCCTGGCGCGCGAGGACGCAGCCTTTTTCCGGCGACGACATTCCGCGGATCGAGCGTCCGGCGGACTGGCTGCCGGACTGGTCGCCCGCGAGCATTGCGGAACAGGGGCGTGCTCTGGAGGGCTTCGAGCGGCGCTGGAAGCAGATGGATGCGAACGGCTGGCCGGTAGCGCAGCAGGTGGACTATCGGCTGATCGGTTCGGCGCAGGCCCGGGTGCGTTGGGAGCTGGAAATCCTGCAGCGCTGGCGGCACAACCCCTACTTTTATGTGGACCAGACGTTGGGCAGCGTCTTCGAGCCCTTGCTGCCGCCTCCGCCCTTCGATACCGCCCGCAGCCGGGTGATCGTAGGGCGTCTGAAAGTGATTCCGCAGACCCTTGCACATGCGCGTGTGAATCTCGACCAACCCCAGGCGCCCTTTGCCCGGCTGGCCATTGCGGCATTGGCGGATGTTCGGGTCCGTCTGGGGACGGTGCAGCGAGAGCTTCGGCCCCTGCTCGATCCTGCAAGCGCAAGTGAGTTGCCCGATGTAATGGAGAAGGCCGTGGCAGCGTTGGAGGCCTACCGCGAATGGCTCAAGCAGGGCCTGCCGCAGATGCCGGAACAGACAGCGGTCGGCCGTGAGGCCTACGTGTTCTTCCTCAGGCAGGTAGCCCTGGTTCCGTTCACTCCGGAGGAGCTTCTGGCCATGGGCAGGCAGGAGTGGGACCGCGCCGTTTCATTCGAAGCCTACGAGCAGCAGCGCAATCAGGGCCTGCCGCAGCTCTCCATTTTTCCCGACCAGAAGGCGCAGATGGAACGGGAGGAACATGACGAGCTGGCCGTGCGCCGGTTCCTCGAGGAGAAAGGGATTCTGAGCGTTCCGTCGTGGGTGAAGCACTACCGCAACCTGCCCCTGCCCCCATATCTTGAGCCGATGTCGTTCCTGGGCGTGACTGCCGACCACACCTCGCCCACGCGACTGGAGGAGAACGGCGTTAGTTACATCCGCCAGCCTTCGCCGAACCTGGGCTATTTCGGCTTGTCTACCGCCCGCGATCCGCGCCCCATCCTGGTGCATGAGGGCGTGCCGGGGCACTACTTCCAGCTTGTGTTGAGCTGGGCGCACGAGGATGCGATTCGCCGGCACTTTTACGATTCCGGTCCGAACGAAGGCCTGGGTTTCTACGGGGAAGAAATGATGCTGCAGGCCGGCTACTTCGACGACAGTCCGCGGACACGCGAAATCATTTACAACTTCATGCGGCTGCGCGCCTTGCGCGTCGAAGTAGATGTGAAATTGGCCCTGGGCGAATTCTCCATCGAGCAGGCAGCCGAGTATCTAAAGACGGCGGTCCCTATGGATGCGCAGACAGCGCACGAGGAAGCCGCGGCCTTCGCGGCCGGGCCGGGACAGGCGATCACCTACCAGATCGGCAAGTTGCAGATTCTGGAGTTCCTGGCCGCTGCGCGACGCAGCAAGGGCTCCGATTTCCGCCTGCGCGACTTCCACGACTTCTTGTGGAAGAACGGAAATGTGCCCATTAGCCTGCAGCGATGGGAATACCTGGGACTGGCCGACGCAGTGAAGAGGCTCGACCGTGAGTAGGCCGCCAGTCCTGGTGGTTCATGGCGGCGCCTGGGCGATCCCCGACGACGTGGTCGAAGCGCACATCGCGGGGGTGCGGCGCGCCGCGGCCGAGGGCTGGAGCGTACTGACCCGTGGCGGCTCTGCCCTGGATGCCGTCGAGGTGGCGGTCGCAGTCATGGAGGACGATGAGACCTTCGACTCCGGGCGCGGCAGCTTCCTCACCCGCGACGGCCGCGTGCAGCTGGACGCCATCCTGATGGATGGCGCCACCCTCCGCGCCGGAGGCGTGGGCTGCGTGGAGCGCGTTCGCAATCCCATCCACGTCGCGCGCAAGGTGTTGGATGAGAGTCCCCATGTTTATCTTGTCGGAGAAGGCGCCGAGCAGTTCGCAGAAGAGCACGGCATCCCTCTCTGCGACAACCGTGAGCTGGTGGTGCCGCGCGAGGTCCGCCGGCTTGAGGACTTCAAAGCGCAGGCAGCCAATGGCGAGACCGTAGACCTGTTCGGATCCGCGGTCTCCCACGATACGGTGGGCGCCGTGGCCTGCGACTCCCTGGGGAATCTGGCCGCGGCCACCTCCACGGGCGGAACGCTGGCCAAGGCGCCGGGGCGCGTGGGCGATTCCTCCCTCATCGGGTGCGGGTGCTACGCCGACAATCAGAGCGCAGCCGTTTCCACTACCGGCTGGGGCGAGCCCATCATGAAGCTCGTGCTCGGCAAGTGGGCGGCGGACCGGGTCGAACAGGGCGTGGCCCCGGAGCGCGCCGCGGCCCTGGCCATGGAGCACTTGAAGACCCGCGCGGGCGGCCACGGAGGCATCATTCTGCTCGACGCCCAGGGCCGCTTCGGCCTGGCGCACAACACGCCGCGCATGGCATGGGCTATCCGCAGGGTTGCGGAAGAAGCAGTGGGCATCCAGCGCTCCTAGGCCGTGCAGTGCCCGCGGTGGTTCCTGCTGTCCCTGTCATCTCCTTGTCTTGCTTGCCTTTTCGGCTGCTTCTGATGTACAAGTTGCCCGCTTCCCGTCCAGAAGCAGGGGGCGTGGCTCCGCGGGAAGCTGAGGGGTGAGGCCGATGAGGACTGCCACAAAGTTTGCCTTCCGGTTTTTCCTGTTTGCGCTCATGACAACCCAGCTCTGGGCGCAGGGCGTTGCGACTGCTGATCTCTCCGGCACGGTGACGGATCCGAACGGCGCCGTGGTTGCCGGCGCCCAAGTGGCGCTGCGGGACGAGGCACGAGCCTTCGAGCGCATGACCATCAGCGACGATGAAGGTGTCTATCAGTTCCTGTTGGTGCCGCCCGGCCGTTACTCGCTGACGGTCGAGGCTAAAGGCTTCGCCAAGCTGGTGAACACCGGCGTGGTGCTGACCATCGGCCAGTCTGCCGAGCTGCCGGTTTCGCTCAGAGTGGCAGGCGCGGAAGCGGTGGTGGAAGTCACCGCCGAGACGGAACTGGTGGAAACCACGCGCAGCTCCGGCTCGACCACGATCGTGCAGCAGAGCATCGAGAACCTCCCCATCAACGGCCGGAACTACATCAACTTCACCCTCACCAATTCCCAGGTGAAGCGCGACACCGCGCCCAGCATCGGTGTGGCCCCAACCTCGGGCCTGAATTTCGGCGGACAACGCGCCCGCTCCAACCTGGTCAACGTGGACGGAGCCGATGCGGTGGACAACTCGGTCAACGGCATCCGCTCGACTGTTTCCCAGGAAGCGGTGCAGGAGTTCCAAATCATCACCAACGGCTACAACGCCGAGTACGGTCGCGCCTCCGGCGGAGTGGTGAACATCATCACGCGCTCGGGCACCAACGCGCTGCACGGGAACCTGTTCGGCTATCTGCGCCATCGCGACATCCAGGCCGACAATCCTTTCACCACCGTGGCGAACCCGGCATTCACGCGGGTGCAGGCGGGCGCGACCCTGGGTGGGCCTATCAAGAAGGACAAGACCTTCTTCTTCTTCTCGTATGAGACCACCCGCCGGCAGGAGTCGGGTTTTTCCACCGTCGGTTCCGACAACTTCGGCCTGGTGCCATTTGACGCCTCGGCGTTTTTTGGAGCTCCCCCGGGATTCGTATCCATCCAGGCGACTCCGGCTCAAGCGGCGTTTCTAGGCGGAGCACCGGTTAATGCCCTCACCATGGCCTATGCCGCACTGGTAGGACGGTCCTCCGGCGCCGCCATCGACGGCGTGTGGCCCGGCTTGCTCGCGGCTCCCTGCGTCTTCCCCACTCCGACTCCAGGGACCTGTTTCGCTTCCACCGGTATCCCCCTCAACGGCGACTTTGTGCCGTTGCAGACGCTGGTCGGCAACTATCCGATTTCGGAAGGCACTACCGTGGTCGCGATGCGGCTGGACCATCGCTTCAACGCCAATCAGACGGCCCTTTTGCGGGTGAACGTGAGCCCCAGTTCGGTGACCGGAATCCAGGTAAACGCGCAGAACCAGAACTTCGGGCAGAACGCCTTCTCTCGCACCTCGGCGCAGGACTTTCGGGACGTCAACGTGATCGCACAGCACACCTGGCTGATTGGCAGCAACAAGGTGAACGAGTTCCGCTTCCAGTTCGCGCGGCGCGGCCTGCTCTACACCTTTTCGCGACAGGGGGACACCCCGCCGCCTCTCCCAGGCGACTCGGGGACCAATCCCGATGGCGGCCAGGTTGCCTTCAACATTCCGGGCTTCGCCTTCTTCGGCCGCGAGCCGTTCTCCTTCGCCGACCGCGTGGAGAAGCGCTACCAGTTCACCGACAACTTCTCCATCCTGAAGGGCAACCACAACATCAAGTTCGGCGCCGACATCAATCGTGTCCCCGTGGACGCCGATTTCACCGTGAACTTCGGCGGCCTGTACAACATCGGTTCGCTGGGCGCTACTTCTTTGTCTCCACTCTTTGCCGGTTTTCCTAACTTCTCGCCGGTCCAGGCCTACGGACTCGGTATCCCGCAAGTGTTCATCCAGCAAGTGGGCGATCCGCATTATGCGGAAACGATTACCTCGCTGGGCGTGTTTCTGCAGGATTCCTGGCGCATCAAGCCCAATTTCACCCTGAACATCGGGGTGCGCTATGACGTGGAATGGACACCGGAAGAGGCGGCGCTGAATCCCCTCGCGGACGCGGCTCAGAATGCCCTGAACATCACGCAGGGCATACCGATGGACACCAACAACATCGCTCCGCGGATCGGCATTGCCTGGGACCCCTGGAAGGACGGCAAGACCGTGATCCGCGCCAATTACGGGCTGTTCTTCGACCACCCGCTGGTGGGCCTGGCGTTCCTGTCGCAGGTAGCGGACGGCGCGCAAGCGCCGGGCATCGTGTTGTTCGGTGGCAGTCCTTGCACCGGTGCCGGCGTGGCCAATCCGCTCAACCTGAATGCCACCAATGTGTGGCAGGGAACGCTCACGCTGCCCAACTGTGTACCCCCGGCCGTGCTGGGAGGCATCAACTACATCCAGGATGAAGCGCGCTTTGAGGGCCTGAACTCCAACTCCCTGTTTGTCAACCAGAACTACCTGACCGCCGGCGTGCCCCTGGCGGTGCAGCCTTTCGGCTTCCCGATCAGCAGCCGGTTCAAGTACGGCTATAGCAACCAAGCCAGCCTATCTGTGGAGCGCGACCTGGGCCACGACTTCGCGCTGAGCGTCAACTACAACTTTGTCGGTGGACGTCACCTGAACCGCTCCATCGATATCAACCCTCCGAATACGGAAGCGCTGATTGCCAATTGGGAGCGTGCTGTGGCAGCGGGTGCCGCCGCCCCGGCCACTCTCCCGGTGCAAGTTTCCACCTGTGGACTCGATCCGTTGGGCCGCCCGTTCGTGCCGGCTGCCCTGGTCAGCTTCTTCCGCATCTCGGGGCTGAATCCTTCCCTGGCTGCTTTTCCGCCGTTGGCGCCTTGCTTGCCGTTGGCCGCGGCCGTGATGGCCGAATTCGGCCTCGGCCTGGGCGTAGACGTGCCCTTCAACTTCATGAACTCGAATGTTTCCAGCGGCAGCTCCGTCTACCACGGCATGACTGTGAATTTGAAAAAGCGCTTCAGCCGCAAGTACGAGTTCCTGGCGTCCTACACCTGGTCACACGCCATCGACGATTCCACCGACCTGCAGTCGCTTCTCCAGCCACAGGACGCCCGTTTTCCGGACCTCGAGCGCTCCAATTCCACCTTTGACCAGCGGCATCGCTTCGTGTTCAGCGGTGTGTATCAGTCCGGCCGGCTGGGTGGCGGCGGATTCTGGTCCAGGTTCTTCAGCGACTGGACCGTGGCTCCCATCCTGGAAATCAGTTCCGGACGGCCGTTTTTGATTCTGGTGGGCAGTGACCGCAACTTCGACTTCGGCTCCAACACCGACCGTCCCCTGCAGGTCGCCCCGGGCACCACCAACCTGTGTGGCGACGTGGCCGTGCCTTCCCAGTACTCCAGCGCGGGAGCGTTTATTCCCGCCTGCCACATCGATGGCATTTTCACCGACAGCGGAGCAACTCTTCCTCTGGTCGGCAACACCTCGCGCAACGCCGGCACCCGTCCTTACACCATCTTCACCGACCTGCGCGTAGCCCGCCGCATCCACTTCAGCGAGCGCGTGAAACTGGATGCGATCATGGATATCTTCAACCTCCCCAACCGCTTCAACGTCGCCGACGTCAATGTGCTGTTCTCCCAGGCGGGAACGCCCACGTCCGCCTTCGACCCGCGCCAGTTCCAGTTCGCGCTGAAGCTTTCCTGGTAGGTTGGGAATCCTGGAGGTCCCGGTGGCAACACCGGGACCTTCGTTCGTTTTGGCGTAATGTCTGCCGGCCGGGTGGGCCACCCGGCAAGGGGTGACTCCGGCAGTACACTGGCCTCCGGTTCCGTTGACCCTCTTTGTAACTGCATAGTACGATTCACCAGCCTCTGACGACGCTTGGTCTGCTGGAGCGTCTAATCCCCTGTTGGTTCCAGAGGATATGGCTATTCATAAACGGCTCTTTTCCATCACGATTCTGGCGGCACTGGTCCTTCTCGGTTCCGGTTGTGAGACCACAAGCTCCCGGCACGACGCTGCGGTTCCCCCGAGCGGCGCTCAGGCACCGGTTCTAACGGCAACCACCGCCGCTGCTCCCAATACCGCGCCTTCCACCAAGCCTGTGGCGCGAGCGCCGGAAGCATCCGTGAAGCGCGTGGATCCGGTGGAAGGCCTGCTGGCCAAGGTCCGCAAGGAATACCAGGACGGCCAGGCCGAATATGCCGCCGGCCACCTGGATGCCGCCCGCGCCCACTTTGACCGTGCCTTCGACCTGCTACTCACGGGCCCTGTCAACGCTCGCTCGGATCGCCGTCTGGAGGAAGAGTTTGAGCGCATCGTCGATACCGTGAACCGCCTGGAACTGGAGGCGCTCAAGCAGGGCGACGGCTTCACCGAGCAGCACTCCGAGCCTGCTCCCATTGACGAAGCCAACGCGGTCACCTTTCCCGTGGATCCCAATCTGCGCGCCCGCGCCGAGGCCGGCCTGCGCACCACTGCGTCGGACATCCCCTTGGTGATGAACGATGTCGTCGCCAGCTACCTGGAGTACTTCAGCAACACCAACAAGGGCCGAAACACCATGCAGCATTCCTGGGAGCGTGCCGCGCGCTACCGGGATACGATCCTGCGCATCCTGCGAGAAGAGGGTGTGCCGCAGGATCTCATCTATCTGGCTCAGGCGGAATCCGGTTTCCATCCCCTGGCGGTCTCGCGTGCCGGCGCCCGTGGGATGTGGCAGTTCATGGCGGCTCGCGCCAGCGAGTACGGCCTGCAGCGCAACTGGTGGATCGATGAGCGGCAGGACCCGGAGAAGGCCACGCGCGCCGCTGCCCGGCATCTGCGGGATCTTTACGAACAGTTCGGCGACTGGCACCTAGCCATCGCCGCTTACAATTCCGGTCCGCTGAACGTGCAGAAAGGCGTGGAGCGCACCGGCTACGCCGATTTCTGGGAGCTTTACAAGCGCGACGTCCTGCCTCGCGAAACCAAGAACTATGTTCCCATCATCCTGGCAGTGATGATCATCGCCAAGAATCCCGGGGCGTACGGCTTCCAGCCCATGGAGGCCCAACCCCTGGCGGTGGAGCGCGTGACCGTGGATTATCCCCTCGACCTCCGGCTCGCGGCCGAGGCCGTTGACGTTCCGGTCAGCATTCTGCAAGACCTCAATCCGGGCTTGCTGCGCTTGACTACGCCGCGCCAAGGCGCCTTCGATCTGCGCCTGCCCTGGGGCACCAAAGAGACTTTCGAGCGGGCCATGGCTGCCATCCCCCGCGACATGCGAGTCTGGTGGCGCTACCACAAGGTGGCCAGCGGCGAATCCCTTTCCACCATCGCCCGCAAGTACCGCACCACCACCGATTCCATTGCCAAGGTGAACAACCTCACCGGCGACGCGCTCTACGCCGATGCCAAGCTCATCATCCCGGTCACACCGGGCAAGCGCCTGCCCGGCGACATGGAGGGCATGGTCTTCTCCAAGCGGCCGGTGCACTACAAGGTCCGCCAAGGCGACACCCTCATGTCCATCGCGGACGACTTCGGTGTTCCTTTGGAGAAGCTTCGCCAGTGGAACCGTCTGCGTGGTAATCATGTGCGCCGAGGGCAGCTCTTGCGTATCTATCGCCCGGTGACGGTGGAGTATCGGGAAGCCGCGGCGTCCACACCTAAGTCCAAAAACAGCAAACAGTTAAAAGGTAGGGTAGGGGAGCAGGTCCACACTGTCCGGTCCGGCGAGACTCTCTACAGCATCGCCAGCGCCTACGGGACCACCGTCGCGGAGTTGCAACGCGCCAACGGCCTCACCTCCTCCAAGCTCTATCCCGGCGATACGCTCATTGTCCGTTCCGGGCCCTAGCCCGGGTTGACAGCCCTCCTTCTGTTGCTATAATCCGCGCCTGCTCCGGGACGCATCCAACCTCGGAGTGATCTCCAAACGGCGCGCCCGGCAAATGGCTTCCGGTCCGCTCGAGTTGGGCCACATTTCGGAGGAGACATGAACTTCGACGACGAGACCCTCTACGCCAGTGACAACGACGAAATGGACGACTTCGGTGAGCCCGACTACGGCAACCTCGATGAGCAGTACGAAGAGGAAGAAGAGGAAGAGATGGATGAGTTGAGCGACGAGGGCGAGATCTCGGGCGCCACGGTGGTATCCGTGCCCGCCACGCCTGCTGCTCCGCCGAAGAGAGCTCCGGCCAAAAAGAAGGCGGCCAAGAAGAAAGCCGCCAAGAAGAAAGCCGCTGCCAAGAAGAAAAAGGACAAGAAAAAGAAGGGCAAAAAGAAAAAAGATAAGAAGAAGAAAGACAAGAAGAAGAAAAGAAAGAAAAAGCACTGACCGCCGGCAGGCTGCCGGTCCCCGCCCTCTGCAAATGAAGAAGCCGCGGCAGGTCGCCGCGGCTTCTGGCGTTTGCGCCCTGTTCTGTTCAGGTCTCGATCGATACGTGGCACACGCGGCCCACCACGTAGTCGGCTTGGGTCTTGCCCTCTTCGATGGCCAGCACATCCACCGGGTAGGCGGGGTTCTCCGGGCGGAGCACCAAGTGGCCCTCGGCCTCCTCGACATACTTGATGGTGCATCCGTCGTCCTTGCGCACCGCGTACATGTTGCGCTCATTCTTGCGGTAGGGCTTCAGCGAGTTGTAGTGGCGGTCAATCAGCACCATCGCGTCCGGCAGCAGCCGCGGGTACATGCTCATGCCCTCACGCGCGTCCACTTTTACCAGCACAAAGCGGTGCCAGTCGTCGCGCGCCGACTCCATCTCTGCCCGCAGCCTGCGCAGAAAGTTCTTCTTGAACTTCAGGATCTCTTTCACGTTCTCCTGCGTGATCAGCGGCTCGCCCGCGGCCACCGTGCCCTCCACCAGCAGAACGTTGTCGAACTCGTCCTCGCTGGGGGGCACGATCGAAGCCCGCTTGTTGATCTCGTCCGGGTCCAGCAGGTCCAGCACCGACATGTGCTGCGCCACCAGCACGCGATCCATGCCGTCCAGGCTCAGCGACCGCTTGCGGTTCAAAAAATTGGAAATGTGCGCTTGCTGGAAGCCGGTCTGCTTGGCCAGCTTCAGCCCCGTCAGTTCGCCGGCCTCGATGCGCTTCCACAGCGCCTTGCGGAGATTCTCCTGCAGCGCCTTGAATTTCATGGGCTGTTTATATCAAATCGCTATATGCAATGCAAGTCTTGTTCCACAAAGGAAATAAAATGCTTGACACGTTTCAAGCACCAAGATATGCTCCGTACGGATTGTATAACCCACAGTTCGGAGCGAATCCATGATCCCCCGACCCGAATCGGGCCCCCAAGAGCAGGTCTTCCTGGAGTTCCGCCGCAAGGTGCGCGACTCGGAGATGCTCTCCGCCTCTACCGAGCGCCTGCTCGCCGCCCTCGCCTTCACCGGCCGGCTGAGCGTCGTGGTCCAGAACGGACGCGTGCTCAAGTCCGGCTATGAGGAGGGCTACTTTTCACGAAAGAAGGACGACCGCATGATTCCTTGAAGTATTCGGCGGTCGTGGCAGGAGCTAGAAGCTAGAAGCTGCTGACCACTGACAACTGAATAGTCCGGCAGGTCGTCGCAACATCAACGAGCCCTGCTTCCATTCCGCGCCCGCGGATTGGAGGCAGGGCTCTTTTGCTTTGGAGGAAACGATGCCGCAAGCAGAAGCAGGGCAGAGCGTGGTGCTCGAGCCCAAGTATTGCGAACAGTGCGGAGCACTCGGACTCCGCCCGCAGGGGCAGCAGCTTTCCGTCTGTCGACGGTGTTACTCGCGCCGGGAGGAACTGGCCGCCGAACGCCGCCGCCTGGCCGGTGCCGGGAGGTGCGCATGAGCCGCCGCTTGGTTCCTGGCATTCGCCGCCACCGGCGGCATCGCGTCCGCTGTCCCAATTCCGACCTTGTTCATTACCGTGGACGAACCGTTGCCCTCCTGCGGCGCTTCCTTCGCATGTCCGTCGAGCTCGGCCGGCTTCCGGCGCTTCTGGGCCGTGAGTTCTTCCGTTCCAGCGTGAGCACCCTGCGCGTCCCGACCTTCGAGGACATCGTCATCTTTGTCTATGACGTAGAGCGCTGCCTCGGCCGCCTCGACCGCTTCGACCAGAGGCTCATCGCCCGCATCACGCTGGAAGAGTATTCCCGCGAGGAAGCTGCGATTTTGCTCGGTTGTGACCGTGCCACCATCAACCGCGGCTATCCGAAAGCCCTCGATCGCCTGAGCCGTAGGCTGCTCGACCTCGGTCTCATGCCTCCTTTGCCTGGCCATGTGGAGCCGCACCCTCGCCCGGCATCCGATGCGTGTCAAGAGCCAAAAAATGTCACTTTCACGCTAAGCGAAAGAAGGGAGGGCAAATAAACTTCAAAGAAAAATGCGCCTTTTACCCTTTTCGGTATGTTATTCTGAACTTAAGATAGGAAAAAGGGAAAACGGGCGCCCCAGCCGGGCGCCCGTTCCGCTTTTATGAGACCGCACAAGAACGGAAAGCACAAGCACGGACCCCTGAACGGCAAGGCTTCGGATGCCACGCCGACGCCCGCTCCGCCCGAGCTCGTCGTTCCCATTTCGCCACAGGCGGCGCTCGAGTCCGCCCAGCAGCAGGTGCTGCGCGCCCTGCCCGCGATCATCGCCGGCCTTGCCGAGCAGTCCCAGGCGAGCCATCAGCACGCCCGCTTCCTGTTCGAGTTCGCCGGCCTCGCGCCCGGCGCCCTGCCTCCGGAAGCGGCCGGTCCCTCGTTCGCGGAGATTCTCCTCGACCGTCTCGGCAGCATCGCTGTCGAAGAAGTCAGGCCGCCGGCGGAGTCCACGGATGCATAGGGTAGAATCAGACTCGCGGTGTTCTTCTGCGGCCTACGCCGCCGGACGCGAGCTGATTCATGGATCTGACTTGGGTGACCGACCGCATCGCGGTCGGCGGCGCCATCTGGGATGAGCGACGCATGATGGAGGTCGTCCGCCAGGGCGTCACCCACATCATCGACATGCAGATTGAGTTCGACGACACCCTGCTCGCCGAACCCTTCGGCGTCGAAGTGCTGTGGAACCCCATGGAAGATGACTTCCAGCCCAAGCCGCCGGAGGTCTTCCAGCGTGGCGTGGAGTTCGGCCTCCGCGCCCTCGATGACCCGGAAGCCCGGCTGCTCATCCACTGTGCCGCCGGTATCCACCGGGCCCCCATGATGGCCCTGGCCCTGCTGCGCGCCATCGGCTGGGAGCTCGATGCCGCCCTCGATCTCATCCAGATCCGCCGGCCGGTCGTGGATTTCGCCGACGTGTACGTCGAAAGCGTCGAGAGCTTCCTCCGCGACTATGCCCAGGCCGAGAAGTAGCCTTCTAAACCGCATCTAGCAATTAGCACCTGGCATTCAGCCGCGGGGCGGCTACTCTGGGCCGCACGGGTGTTTGCCCCTAGGTCTCCCAAGCGTCGTCGCTGGCCAGGTGCCAAGTGCTTAATGCTAAGTGCTGAACGCCAGGTGAACTGGCCAGCCGCCAAGAGCCAATAGCCAACCGCCATGAAGCGAATTCTCTACTGCCTGATCTCCATCGCACTCGCCGCCGGTCTCACACCACCGGTACGGGCCCAGGGCCCTGTGACCACCGCCATCGTTGACGTGGTCTATCGCGCCGACAGCACTCCGGCAGGCGGCACGCTGTTCATCACCTGGCCCGCCTTCGAAACGGCGGAAGGAAAAACCGTGGCCGCAGGTTCGAAGAGCGTCACGCTCGGCTCCGGCGGCACGCTCAACGTCAGCCTGGTGCCCAACGAAGGCGCCACGCCCCCAGGCAGCTTCTACAAGGTGGTCTACCAACTCGACGACGGTTCCACCAGCCAAGAGCTCTGGAGCGTGCCGGCGACTTCGCCCACCACCATCGCCGCGGTGCGCGCCAGCATTGTGTCCTCGGGTGTGGCCATGCAGGTGGCCTCGCGGCAGTACGTGGATAACGCCATCGCCAACGTCACCACTACCAACAGCAGCTTTCACAACATCCGTCTCTGCGATGTGTTCAGCGGTACCGATGCCGGCGCCAAAATCCAGGCCTGTATCAACTCGCTGCCTTCCACCGGCGGGATAGCCGACGCGCGCGGCATCCAAGGCGCGCAGACCATCTCTTCCACGCTGACTATCGACCGCCCCGTCCACCTCTTGCTCGGGGCGGCCACGTTCGAACTGGCCGTCACGGGTAGCTCGCCGGCCCTCGCCGTCACCTCCAGCGATGTCGCCGTCGAAGGGATGGGCGACAAGACCGTGCTGCACATCACCACTTGGGCCTGCGCCAGCAACAAGCTGGCATACGTCAAACTCGGAAACGATGCCGCCAGTACCGAGAATGTCCATCTGCGCGCCTTCAAATTTGCCGGCGAGAATCCGCAGGGGTCGCCAGTAAGCGGATGTGACGCGCAGGGTCCGACTTACGGCATCCTGTTCGGGCCGAATGCAGCGACTGCCGCCCTCTCGAACTCCAGCATCGTCGGCGTAATGTTCGAGAAGCTGGGTGGCGCGGGGATCAACTTCTCTGGCGGCAACGTAGGGACAGAACCTCAGTCGCGCAATAACCAAGCCAGGGGCAACTGGTTCATCAACGGCGCCTGGGACGGCATCAACGCTTTTTCCGGCGGGGTATCGAACGCTACCATCGCGGATAACCACTTCTACAAGATGGGCAATATGGGCGTGGAGTTCGCCGGAATGAACTCGCTCATCAAGGGCAATACCTTCGACGAAACCAGGAACTCTGCCATCTCCCTTGAAAACAACACGGCGCAGACGGGTTGGAACGTAGTCATCGGGAACACCATCCGCGACGTGGGGCAGATTTCCGCCACGCAGAGCAATCCCTGCATCCAGTTGGGTCAGAGCACGGGCGCGGTGCGTGTTGCGGTTATCCAAAACTCGCTCTACCGCTGCTATGGCCAGGGAATCGTGCTGGCAGGAAGCTCGACGCAGGACGTGTTCATTCACGGGAACCTGATCGACGGTTTCGGATTCAACGGCGTCAGCCGGACGCTTGGGGTGAGCGGTGCGTGGGCGGGCATAGAGTTGGTCAACAAGACGAGGATCTATGTCACCGGCAACACGGTGCGCTCGCTCGAAGGAGCAGGCGACCGTTCGGACTACGGCATCGTGGTGGGCGGCTCTCTGGCCACCGACAACTGGACCGACGGCAACACCACCATCGGGAACTTCCTCGTCAAGCCCATGCAGTTGCCCATCTCGTATGGAGCGAGCGGAGCAGGAACCAGGGTCGCGGTCGGGAGGAATTTCGACCTGGGCTCCGGGACGATGATCCCGCCCTCCCGCAACGACAACACCGAGGCCGTCCCTGTACTGGCCACGAACTCGGCCACGCCCTCGGTCGCGGGTTTCAGTGTCTGGAAGACCGCCAACACTTCCCCCACCGTCATTACGGATTTCACGGGGTCATCCATAGGCCAGCTACTCATCATCTATTCAGGGGATTCCAACACCACCATCGCCAACAACTCGAATATCGCCCTCGAAGGAGGCGTGAATCGGACGCTGGCCAGCGGCCAGGTCATTCACCTGATACGCGGCGACGGCGTAAACCCGCCGCAATGGAAGGAAGTCGGGCTGAAGGCCGATCTCACTCTGACGGGTTCGCTCGCGGTCGGGAGCGAGCTGCGCTGGTACGACCCCGACCGTAGCAACTATTTCGCGCTGAAGCAGGCGCAGAACCTCACCGCCAACTACGTCCCTGAGTGGAATGTCGTGGGCAACTGCTCCGCGAACGTGAACGGCGGCGCGCTGACCATCAACGCCACCAATCAGATCGTCTGCTCGGACGACGACGGCGGAGCCGGCGGCTCCGGCGACAGTGTCGCCGTTAACGCTGCACCGGCCACCGACGCCAACTTCAAAGATGGCGCCATCGCCGGCAACGATGTTCCGGTCAAATTCGCGCTCGACACGGTGCCGGCCCCGGATGACATCACGGCCAAGATCACCACCACCGACATTCGCTCGGTCACCTTCGGCAACGCTTCCGGTTTCACCTGGACCTTCGACGCCGGAGTCACCGATCCCACCCTGTCATTCTCCTCCGGTTCGATGAGCGTGGGTGCCGCCGACCTGCTGTTCGCGGCCGACAATGCCCGCGACATCGGCGCCAGCGTCGCCAACCGGCCCCGGGACTACTTCGGCGCCGGCCGAACTCGCGTAGGGCCCACCATCGCGAGCTTCGCAGCCACCTCACAGACGGCCTTGAACGACACGCACGATTTTGCTGCGGTGCTGAATGGCGCAGCCACCGACTCGGTGGGCTTTACCGGACTGCACCAGGACAACACCACCGCCGCCGTCACCATGGGACTGGCCGGCATCGGGGTAGCGGTGCACACCTCCGGAACCAAGGGCAATGTCATCGGCGTAGACGGCAGGGCGATCCACGAGGCGCCCGGTCTGGTCACCATCATGAAGGCGATTCAGGCCAGCACCTATGTTCAGGGCTCGGCCGGGAACGTCTCCAAGGCGGTCGGCCTCAACAGTTACGTGGATATGTCGGTCGCGGGCACCACCGTCAGCGACATGATGGGCCTGTGGGTTGAGTCGAATGCCCGTTCTGCGGGCACGGTGACCACCAACTACGGCATCAAGATCGACAATCAGACCGCAGGCTCGACCAACTACGCGCTTCATAGCGGGACCGGCCTGGTGCACTTCGGCGGCAACCTGGAGTTCGAAGGCTCTACCCTCGATTCCTTCAAGACCACTTTCTCCATCACCGACCCCACCGCCAACCGCACGGTGACCATCCCCAACGCCGATTCGGCTACCGTCCAGCCGCTCACCTGTTCGGGCACCGACAAGGTCAGCGCCATCTCCTCCGCCGGCGTCATCACCTGCACGGCCGATCAGGGCGGTGGTGGCGGACCGGAGTTCGCCGATAACACCTTCCGGGTGACGGATGACGTGGACTCCACCAAGAAACTGGCCTTCCAGATTTCCGGGTTCACTACCGCCACCACCCGAACCCTGGCACCGCCCAATGCAGATGGCACGCTTGCCATCCTGAACCTGGCGCAAACCTTCACCGAAGCACAGACACTTTCCAAGACGCAGAACGCGAATACCGCCTTTACCGTGGAAAACACCGACACCGGAACGTCTGCCCAGGCGTGCATCTTCCTGAAGGCTGGCGCTGCCACGGACGACTTCTACTTCTGTAATGACGCGGACGGAGCCAGGCTGGCCTTCGGCGAAATCGGTGTTGGAAACCGCTGGTATATCGACGGTTCCGGGATCTTCTTCCCGAACGAAGACAATACGTACGACATGGGCACGGCCGCAGCGTCGATCAAGAATCTGTATGTTGAGACCGGGATCGGCCCCACCGCCAACATGGTCCCCTTCACCTCCAGCGACACCATCGTGGGACGCGACACCGCCGACACGCTCACCAACAAGACGCTTGATGCCGAAGCCGCCGGCAACACCGTGAGCTATCCTGCCAGGTTCTGGCTTTCGGCTGCAGGCTGCAACAACTCGACCGCAGCCCCCAGCTTCGATCTGCCCACCTCGAGTGCCCCCGCGGCCTCCTGCTACGGTACGTCGCCGCACCGCTTTGGCGCGCTCGACTTCGCCGATGGCTCCGCCCTCACCGCCACCTTCCACGTCACCTTGCCCGCCGACTGGACCTCGACCGGCGGCGTCGACGTGAAGTTCATCTGGTTTTCCGGTTCTGCCTCGACCAATTCCGTGGTTTGGACGCTCCGTACCGCATGCCTGGCCGACGGCGAAGATCTGCTCAGCCCCACGTACAACAGCGAGCAGACCGTCGCCGACGCCAATAACGCCACCGCTAACCAGCGGAACTCCGCGGTGCTCACCGGTGCCACCATTTCCGGGTGTGCGCCTGGCGAAACCATGTACCTGCGCGTGGGCCGTGACCCCGCCAACGCCTCCGACACGCTCGCCGCTACCGCCGCATTGCTGGGAGTGGAAGTCACCGCGCGTCGCGCGATGTAGTCATTCAATTCGGCAATTCGTCGATTCCAAACGCTGTTTCTTCACTCATGACTGACAAGAACTGGGACCTCGAGATCCAGGGCTCCCCGCCGCCGGACAAGCCCGCCTGGGAGGGCGCGGTCCCCGCGCCTTCCGTGCCCTACCCGGCGCCGGAAGCCCGCGCTCCGCTGCCCGCCGACACGGACTGGGGATGGGACTTCTCTCATCACGTGCTGGCGCGCGGCCAGCGCATCACGCTGGCCGTCACCGCGCCCGCAGGCTGGTCCATCACCAGCCTCGAGGTCACGCTCGACGGACAGCGCGGCGCGCCGGAAAGCTTTGCACCCGGCACTTCTTCGGTGAAGCTCGCCCGCCTGCTTGACAGCTACTCACCGGGATCGAGGCACCGGGTCGCGGCTGTAGCCTGCGCCCGCCGCGAGAGTCAGGAGATCTCCCGCGCGTGGTTCGAAGAATGGATCGACTGAGGAAATGCAAAATGAAAAATGAAAAAGGCAAAATGCCGCTTGCCTCCCTTGTCTTCTTTTTTCACTTTGCACTTGTCATTTTCCCTTTGCCTGCCTTGGCCTCATGGGCGAGCGCTGGCTCGCTGGGCTCGAACCAGGCGAAGAGCGCGGGCACCAGCAACCTCACCATCACCACCACCGCCGCCGCGGAAGCGAACAACGTCATCGTGTGCGCGCTGGCGGCCGACAACCTGGACACCGCCGACGCCGAGACCACGCACTGGTCGGTTTCGGATTCGGCGTCTAATACCTACACCCGAGCCACGGAATTCGAGAACGCACAAGGCTCTGCCGGCGGCGGCGCCAATGCCTCCATCTTCTTCAGCAAGGTGGCCACGCAGCTCAACTCCGGCGGCACGATCACGTTCACCTCGGACTCAAGCGTCACCGCCAAAGCCGCTTCCTGCTGGGAGTTCACCATCACCTCCACCAACGTGGTCAGCGTCGCCGGCAAGAGTACGCTGCCCACCGACGGCGCTGACCCCGCCGCCATCTCCCTCGGCAGCTTGTCCGCCCAGGAGTATCTCTGGGTGCATGCCCTGGCCGGGGAAGGCCCCGACACTGACGCCTACACCTGGGACGCGGATTACACGCAGCTCACGGCAAACGGCACGACCGGCGCAAGCGCCGCATCGAACATGCACGTCCGCAGTGGAATCCGCATCTTCACCGGCACTACCGACAGCGTGGACGTCACTTCGGACACCTCCGACCGCGACTACGCCCAGGTGCTGGTGGCGCTTAAAGAAGCGCCACCCCCCGCGGGCCCGGCCACCGTGCCGCGGGTGATCCGGTGGTAGCCGTTGCTCTTCCCATCCCGGCTGCCGCCTCTGCGCTCCGCTCTTGGTGGCAGGACGACCTCGACTGCCTGCTCGCGCTCGGCCGCCGCTTGGAATTGCAGCCGGGGATCCGCTCCCGCGTGATGGCCGCGCTCCTGCACGTCCGCAACAAGGATGGCCAGTTGGTGCCGCTCGCCGCCAACCGCGTGCAGCAGCAGTACGAACGCAATGCCGGCAGCCGCAATCTGGTGCTCAAGGCGCGCCAGATGGGCGTCACCACCTGGATCGCGGGCCGCATCTTTCTCAGCGTCATCACCCGCCCGGGTACCATCGCGGTGCAGGTGGCGCACGACCAGACTTCGGCCGAGGAGATTTTCCGCATCGTGCACCGCTTCATGGCGAACCTGCCTCCGCGGTTGCGCGTGGGCGCGCTGCGTACTTCGCGCGCCAACGTCCGCCAGATCGTCCTGCCGGCGCTCGACAGCGAGTACCGCGTGGAGACGGCGGCGGACCCCAACGCCGGTCGCGGGCTCACCATCCGTCATCTCCACGGATCGGAGGTGGCCCGCTGGCCCGGCCCGGCCGCGGAGACTCTGGCGTCGCTGCGCGCCGCCGTGCCGCCCGCCGGCGAGATCGTGCTGGAATCCACGCCCGCCGGCGCTGGCTCCGTCTTCTACGACGAATGGCAGCGCGCCGAAGAGACCAGCTACGCCCGCCACTTCTTTCCCTGGTGGTGGGAGCCCGGATACACCAAGGAGGTCGCCGACCCCGGCCCGCTGACCCCCGAAGAGCAGGAACTCATCGAGCGCTTCGGCCTCCGGCCCGGCCAGATCGCCTATCGCCGCGAGCTGCGCTCCAACTTCCGCGCGCTTGCTCCGCAGGAGTTTGCCGAAGACCCGCACTCTTGTTTCCTCGCTTCGCGCGAATGCGTCTTCGATCTGGAAGTGGTCGAGCGCCGGTTGGCGGAGTGTCCCGAGCCCGCCGAATCGCGGGACAGCGGACGCCTGCAGGTTTTCTGGCCGCCGGTCCCCGGACGCCAGTACATCATTGGCGTCGATCCCGCCGGCGGCGGCGCCGAAGGCGACTACGCCTGTGCCCAGGTCATCGAGCGCGAAAAAGCCCTGCAGTGCGCTGATTTGCGCGGACACTTTCCGCCCGCGGAGCTGGCCGCGCGTGTCGCCGCGCTCGCTCGGGAATACAACCAGGCCCTGGTCGCCGTCGAGCGCAACAACCACGGTCACGCCGTGCTCGCCTATCTGCAGATGGCGGAGCACTATCATCACCTGTACCAGAAGGGGAGCCAACTGGGCTGGCTGACGTCGGCGCTTACCCGCCCTCCCATGATCGAGAATCTGGGCGCGGTGCTGGGCGTCGCGCCGCATCTGTTCTCCAGCCGGCGCCTGCTGGAGGAGTGCCGCACCTTCGTCCGCCGCCCCGAGGGCTCTGCCGGCGCCCTCCCCGGCGCCAACGACGACTGCGTCCTGGCCATGGCCATCGCCCTCGCCGTTCGCAGTGAGCTACCCGGCCTCGATTCCCACACCGGGAATCTCGAACTGGCCGCCCTCCCGGAACGGTAGTGTGTTGTCGTCCGAGGGATCTCCGTACCACGGACCTACGGTTGCTGGCGAAGGGGCCGAACAACTCTGTGACTTCGCGTCTCTGTGGCCAACAACCGCGCTACAATCCGCCGCTTGGCCATTCACGCCGTCCAACACGTTCGCCGGCTGCGTGGCGGCGCGCAGGCGCACCTCATGCGCGCCTCAGACGGACACTTCTACGTGGTCAAGTTCCAGAACAACCCGCAGCATCTACGGGTTCTGGCCAACGAATTGCTTGCTACACGGCTGGCGGAGCGGCTGGGCTTGCCGGTGCCCGTGCCCGCCGTCCTCGAGGTCTCGGAATGGCTCATCGCCCACACCCCGGACCTGACCGTGCAGCTGGCTGGGAAGGCGTTGCCCTGCCGCCCGGGACTACAATTCGGTTCGCGTTACGCCGTGGACCCGGCGGCGGGACAGGTCTTCGACTATCTGCCGGAGGTGCTGCTGGAAAAAGTTCGCAACCTGGCCGCCTTCGCCGGCGTGCTGGCGCTGGACAAGTGGACCTGCAACGCCAACGGCCGCCAGGCGGTCTATTGGCGCGAGCCCAAACAGCGCAAGTACACGGTCTGTTTCATCGACCAGGGCTACTGCTTCAACGCCGGCGAATGGAACTTTCCCGATTCGCCCTTGCGCGGCGTCCACGCCTCCAATGCCGTGTACGCCGGCATCCGCGGCTGGGAATCGCTCGAGCCCTGGCTCTCGCGCCTCGAAGCTCTGGACTCGGCGGCTCTGGGCGAACTGGCAGCGGAGGTTCCACCCGAGTGGTATGAAGGGAACTGGGAGGCGATGGAGAAGCTGGTCGCGGAACTGGTTAAGCGCCGCCCGCGCGTGCGCGAACTCATTACCGGGTTCCGCCGCTCAGCCCGCGACCCGTTCCCGCAGTGGAAAGACTGATGCTTAACCACGGAGGCCACAGAGGAACACGGAGGAGTCACAAAACGAAGGCGAGTAAATTGATTTTGCCCCTGTGTCCCTCTGTGTCCTCTGTGGTTAAGGTCTTTGCTGACGATTGAAGACTGACGACTGATGGCGGAACGCAAGCAACTCGAATTCTTCCTCCTCCGCTACGTTCCCGACGCGGTGAAGGACGAGTTCGTCAACGTCGGCGTGGTCCTGCTGGAATCCTCCAGCGGGTTCGCCGGCGTTCAGTTCGCCCGTGACTGGCGCCGCCTGCGCTGCCTCGATCCCGAAGCCGACCTGGAGATGCTCCAGGCCCTCGAAGCCGAGCTGCGCAGCAAGCTCAAAGACGCCGCCGATCGCGAAGCCCTGCTGGCTCGCCTGAAAGATTCACTTTCGGGCTCGCTGCAGCTTTCGCCTTCGAAGGCACTCGAAGCCGAATCACCGGCACAGGAACTCGCTCGCCTGGCGGAGATGTACCTGGAATCGCCGCGCCGTGTTATCGTCGCGCGCGAGCCTGCCGCCCGCTCGCGCATCTTCCGCCGCATGCAGGCGGCCTTCGAGCACGCCGGCGTCTGGCCGCTCATGCGCAAGAAGATCGCCGCCGCCAAATACACCCGCGCCGGCGACCCGCTGGTCATCGACTGCGGCTACCAGCCCAACGGCGTCGTCAAGATGTTCCACGCGCTCTCGCTCAAGTCGGACCCGAACGCCGCCAAGCTCCTGGCCTTCAGCTTCCCGCAGGTTGCGGAAGGCATCGCGCGCCTGGAAAAGGCCAGGTCCGAGCTGACCACGATTGTGGAGAACGATTTCGACGGCTCGAGCGAGCCTGTCGCCTATGCGCTCGACGTCCTCGCCCAGGCCCGCATCACGGTCGCGACCACGGCTGCGCTCCCGGAGATCGCCGACCGTGTGCGGAAGGAACTGCACGTCTGATGTCCGGCCCTGGCTTCGATCTCGTGCCCTGGATGTTTCACCTGCTGGCGGCCGGCCTGCTCGGCTTCGGCTGGCAGCGGCTGCTGCGGCCACCGGAGCACGAGGGTTCGCGCTGGCGCCGCCTCGCGCTCTTCGTTGGCTACTTCGGCGCCTCGGCCAGCTTTGTGATGTACCTGGTGGAGTTCTTTGCCGAGTTCCGTTATAGCAACCGCAGCTTCTATGACGACTTCTCCGGCGCGGCCATGATTCCGTTGTTCGTCGCCCTCGCCACGGCCGTCGCCGGCCAGGGCCGTGGTCGCGTTCTCCTGGCTCTCGCGACCGTGCTGATCTTCGGCCTCTGGCTCTCGATCACGCCCATGCGTTTGTTCTGAACTGACCTGTCTCCGTCTCTCCGTGTCTCTGTGGTGAAAAAGACTTTGCCCCGCGTTCATCCGCGGCGAAATCAAGACCATGAACATTCCATCCCTCGTCCGCGGCGCGCTGCGCCGCATCGCCGGCGCTCGCGCGCCCGAAGGCCGCCGCACGCTGCCCCTGCCGTCCGTCCTTTCGGCGCATGGGCCGCGTCCCGAGCGTCTTCCCAAGCCCACGCCGCACAACCTGCGCCGTTTCGCCGAGACGCCGGTGGCGCGCAAGGCCATCAACACCATCAAGGACCGCGTGGCCGGCATGCGCTGGCGCATCCAGCCGCGCAACGGCCGCTCCCTCGACAATCTCTTCGAAGGCACACGCCGCCTGCGCGCGCTCACCGACAATTTCGACGTCCCCAACCCCGACGACAGCTTCCGCTCGCTCGCCGAGCAGGTCCTCGAAGACGTCATCGTCGGCGGCTTCGGCGCCATCGAAGTGCAGCGCACCGCAGATCCGGAACGCCCGCTGGTCCTCTGGCCGGTCGATGGCGCCACCATCCGCCTGCGTCCCGACTGGGACGGTCGCCCCGACTCGCCGCGTTACGCCCAGGCCACCGGTCGCTTCGGCCCCGAGGCCCACATCGACCTCAACGACGACGAGCTCATCTACATCCGCCTGAATCCGCGCACCCACACGCCCTTCGGCCTCGGCCGCCTCGAGGTCGCGTTCGAAACCATCAACGCCTTCCTCGGCGCGCACCGTTACGCCGCGCGCCTGGCTTCGAACTCGGTGGTGCAGTACGCCCTTTGGCTGCAGGAGCTCACGCCCGCGCACCAGGAGCGTTTGATTCGCTGGTGGCAGGACGAGATCGAAGGCACGGGCCGTGTGCCCATTCTCTCCGTCGAGCATCGCCCGGAAGTGCTGCGCTTCGGCTCGGGCAACGACGACGACCTTCGCCTGCGCTGGCAGGAGCTCCTGCTGCGCGTCATCGCCGACGCCTTCGATCTGCCGCCGCTCTTGCTCGGCCTGGAGAACGACGTCAACCGCTCCACCGCCGCCGAGCTCAACGACCTCGCCTTCCGCTGCGCCAT
>DATIGQ010000080.1 GCA_035454605.1 Terriglobales bacterium | reverse complement strand
GTGTTGCATCTGGCCGGGGAAACCATTACCGGCCGCTGGAGCGCAGCCAAGAAGCAGCGCATCCTCGAGAGTCGCGCGCAGGGCACGCAAACGCTTGCGACCGCCCTTGCGCAATGTCAGCGCAAGCCCAGGGTGTTGGTCAGCGCTTCCGCCATCGGCTTCTATGGTGACCGTGGAGATGAAGTGCTGCGCGAGGAGAGTCCCTCCGGCTCCAGCGGTTTCCTGCCGGAAGTGGCGCGCGCCTGGGAGGAAGCGACGCGCCCGGCGGCCGAAGCCGGCATCCGCGTGGTGAACCTGCGCATCGGCGTGGTGCTCAGCCCGCGCGGCGGCGCACTCAAGCAGATGCTGCCGCCCTTCAAGCTGGGCCTGGGCGGACGTCTGGGCAGCGGGGGCCAGTACATGAGCTGGATCGCGCTGGAAGACCTGCTGGGCGTGATTCAGTTCGCCCTGGCTCACGATTCCCTGCGCGGAGCGGTGAACGCGGTTGCCCCCAACCCCGTCACCAACGCGGAGTTCACCCGGACATTGGGCCAAGTCCTACACCGCCCCACCATCTTCCCTGTGCCGGCGTTTGTGGTCCGCACCCTATTCGGCCAGATGGGAGAGGAACTTCTGCTGGCCAGCCAGAGGGTGGAACCGGCTGCACTCCTTGCTTCCGGCTATCGATTCTCACACGCGGAGCTCCGCAACGCGCTGGAAGCGATGCTATGAGATCAGCGCCGGCTCATCGCGAGAAGACCATTCCGTGCGCGTAGGCGTTGCCGCGAAAGCCGTGCGGCCAGGACTTGCCGTCCATGTTGAAGCCCGGGCGGTCGCTGCCGGCATCGCGGAAGCGCTCGTCGAGTTTCGCCGTGCCGGTCTTGGGGTCGAAGTTCACGATGTACAGCCGGTGATCGGGTGTGTACTCGCCTGCATTCAAGACGATGCGTGTGCCGGTGGGATCGGCTGCCATCCAGTGCGGCTCGTTGCTGGCGTCGAAGGTGACGCGGCTGACCTCGCGCGGATGCTCGGGGTCGGAGATATCCAACACCGTCAGGCTATGGGTTTCCGGCACGGTCGCCAGCCACCAGTGCCCGATGCGCAACGGCACCCCGCAGTCTTTCCCCGGAAACGCGTACACAAAGCGGAGCGAAGGTTGCGCACTCTCCACGCCCCGCATCAGGTACAGACCGCAGGAGAAGGTGTGCACCAGCAGGCTCTTGCCGTCTTCCAGCAGGCGCGGTTCTCCGGGATCGTAGTGCTCGTCGCCGCGCGGCCCCGGCGGAAGCGCCAAGGTCTTGAGCACGCGTAAAGTCGAAAACTGCCAGATCTGCACCGTGCGACTCTTGCCATCCTCTTCGTGCATGGCGGTGTTGGTGGAAACGATGCGATCCACCGCCGGCAACAATTCGACGCTGTAGGGCCGGATGAGCTCGCTTGCGGCAGCCGCATCCATGGCGCTCCCGGCACGCAGCATGCGGCCGCGGTCGTCGATCTCGACCAAGCCTCCGCCTTCGGCCTTGGGCCCACTTCCTCCGCGGTACTGGAATGTGGCCAGCACGTTGCCGTTCGGCAAGCGGAAGAAGGTGTGGGGATGGTTGTATCCGCCCAGGTCGCCGAACGACGCCGCCACGCGCGGCTTCCCTGGTTCGCGCAGATCGAACACCCAGGTCCGCCCGGCCCCGAAGCCGTTCGCCATGAGGAATCCGCCCTCCGGCATCTCGACTTCCGTGTGGTGCGGCACCGCGCTGGCCACGCCCGTGGGCGCCGTCGCCACGACCTGCCCGTAGCGGGGCGAAGCCGGATCGGCGTCGATCACCGCGAGGAAGTCACTCGCCTTCTTCTCGTCATCGCCGCACCAGGCGAAGAGATACGAGGGCTTCCCGGCCCCAGAGGTATTCGCTGTACCGGCCAAGATGAAAAGGAGGAAAAGCAACGCTCGGCCCATGGTTGTTCTTATCCGCCCTTTCCGAGTTCGCGGAGGAAATCGCTCGCCCGCCCGGCCACGCTCTTGACGGGTTGCGGCAGGTTGAGCCGGCTGCCTTCTTCCATGATCGGTACCAGCTTGTCGAAGGCCGGCCCAGAATGCGACCCGGTCAGGATGATGCGGATGGGATGGAACAATTCCCTGCCTTTGGCTCCGGTCTCGGTCTTGATCTCGTTGACCATCGCATTGAAGCGATCGGCGGTCATCGGGTTGGTGTCCTGCGTGATTCGTCGCGCAAAGGATTCCACCACCGCCCTGGCTTTCTCCAGCGCCAGGACTTCGGCGTTGTCCGCCGAAGCCAGCGCCGCCGCGGCGTCGTAGCGGAAAAGGAACGCCGCTCGCTCCGGCAATTGCTCCAGTCGATCCACGGACGGCGCCAAGAGCTCCACCACCTTCTGCAACCATGCGCGCGTCACGGCATCGGGCTTCTCTGTCAGCAGACCTGCCTTCACGAAGAACGGCAGCGCCAGCTCCACGATGCGGTCACTCGGACTCTGCTTCACGTAGTGCCGGTTGAGCCAGTGGAGCTTGTCCATGTCGAAAACGGCGGGCGAAGGGGTCACGCGCTCGAGTGCGAACTCCTTCACCAGCTCGTCGCGCGAGAACACTTCGCGGTCGCCGCCCGAAGGAGCCCAGCCCAGCAGAGCCAGGTAGTTCATCAGCGCTTCCGGCAGCACGCCCATGCTGCGGAAGTTTTCAATCGACGTTGCGCCGTGGCGCTTGGAGAGCCGCTCGCGGTCGGCGCCCAGGATGGTCGAAAGATGCGCGAACTCCGGCACCGGCCAGCCCAGCGCTTCGTACAGGGCCACCTGCTTGGGCGTGTTCGAGAGGTGGTCGTCGCCGCGGATGACGTGCGTGATCCGCATGGCGGCGTCGTCAATCACCACCACATAGTTGTAGACCGGCATGCCGTTGGAGCGCAGGATGATGGGGTCGCCCACGGCCTCATGCGCGAACTCCACGTCGCCACGGACCAGATCATGGAAGCGGATGGGACGCTCGGGAATCAGCAGTCGGATCGCGGCCGCTTCGCCCGCGGCACGGCGCTGTTTCGACGCCGCCGGATCCAGGGCGCGGCACTTGCCCGAGTAGTGCTGTGGAAGATGCTCGGCCGCGGCCCGTTGCCGCTCGCGCTCCAGTTCCTCGGGCGTGCAGAAGCAGAGATACGCCTTGCCCTCGGCGAGCAGCCGCTCGGCGTTCTGCCGGTAGAGATCCAGGCGCTCGGACTGTCGGTAGGGCGCGTGCGGCCCGCCCACGTCGGGACCTTCATCCCAGTCGAGGCCGAGCCAGCGCAGGTCGTCGTAAATCAGGTCTTCGAAGCGGGCCTCGCTGCGCTCGAGATCCGTATCTTCGATGCGCAGGATGAAGGTGCCCCGCTTCTGGCGTGCAAACAGCCAGTTGAAGAGCGCGGTGCGGACGTTGCCCACGTGCAGGTGCCCCGTAGGCGAAGGCGCGAAGCGCACACGAACCTTGGATGGATTGGTAATCGGCAATTTGTGATTTGTAATTGCGATCGTTGCAGGCCGACGTCGCCCCTCAAAATTACCAATTACAAATTACCAATGACAACTCACGGCACGAATTCCTCATATCCCTTGCGTCCCATCAGCCCGTAGGTCATCTTCTTGCCCAGCTCGACGCCGGGCTGGTCGAAGGCATCCACGCCGTACAGTTCGCCAGCAAAGGCGGTCTGGAACATGAGCATCTGGAACAGCGCGCCGACGGTGTACTCGTCCACGCGCGCCAGCGTCCAGCGGCAGTTGGGACGCCCGGCCGCGGTCAGCGCGGCTTGCGTGGCGGACTGTTCCGCGTGGAACAATGCCGATAGCTTCTTGCCGCCGAGATAGCCGCAGGAGTCGCGCTGGCGGAAGTCGCGGGGGATGGCGAGGTCGGCGCGCGGCCGCTCCACTTCCCAGAACGTGACCATCTTGTCCCGCGGCCCCTCCATGTAGAGCTGGAGCTGCGAGTGCTGGTCGGTGACGCCGAGTGCGGCCACCGGCGTCTGCCCGGCTTCCACGACTTCCCCCTTGCGGTTCATGCGCTTGCCCAGGCTCTCCGCCCAGAGCTGCCGGTACCAGAAGGCCGCACCCCAAAGAAAGGAAGAGTACGCAAACACGACCTCAATCGACTTGCCTTTCCTGGTGTTGAGGCCGTGATGGATGACGGCCGCAGCCAGCGCCGGATTCCCGGCCATCGTTTCCGACCAGCAAAGCGCGTTGGCTTCGCGGGCGCCGCGCAGCAGCCTGGCGACATCGAGCCCGCAGAGCGCGGCCGGCAACAGTCCCACGGGGCAGAACACGCTGAAGCGTCCGCCCACGTTGGGCGGGACGAAAAACAGCGGGTATTGCTCCTCGCGCGCGATGGCCAGCAAGTCGCCCTTGTGTGGATCGGTCACCGCGATGATGCGCGCCCGTGCCTTGCGTCCCAGCGCTTTCATCATCCACCGGCGGACGATCATGTAAGTGGAGAGCGTCTCCGCCGTCGAGCCGGATTTGGCAATCACGCAGGCCGCCGTGCGACGCGGATTCAGCCGCGCGAGCGCGGCCGCTACGAAACCGGGATCGATGTTGTCCAGCACCACCAGCCGCGGTCGCGGCGCGCTCCGCTTTCCCTTGGGCGTGGACTGCACCGGATGCGGCCCGCGGATGGCCACGTCCAGCGCATACGCTCCCAGCGCGGAGCCTCCGATGCCCACGACCAGCACGTCGTCGATGGAAGGGCGGAGGTCGTCGGCGAACTCGGTGACCGCGCGCAACACGGCGCGGTCCTCAGGCAGGCGTGGGAATCCGATCTCTCCGGAATCCGCCCGCTTGCGGAACGCCGCCACCGCGGCAGCGGCGTCGCCGGCATCCAGCTCCGCCGGTCGCAGCCCTTCCGCGCCTACAGCGGCTTCCAGAGCGTTGGTGTAGGAGAAGCGGACGGGGAACTTCATGGCCGCAGCATTAGACCGCAAAACGGCGCGGAAGGAAACTGCGCCCGAGACCTTGCATGCAAGGTCTCTACTCTGGCGCTACTCCGGCGCGATCAGGAACGTGCGCGTGATGCGGTCGTGCCAGGCGAGCGAGTCTTCATCCACCAGCGTCCACAGGAAGCCCAGGCCGAGTGAGATGCAGGAAACGACCACGGCCAGGGCGCGGTTGCGCCGCTCGATGCGCCAGGGCCGCTCGCCTTCGAACGTGCGCAGTTCCAGGCGCGCCACCCGCATGCCGGGGGTGGTCCCGCCGTACACCAGGAACAGGTACTGGTACATGCACCAGAAGGCCGTGGGAACAGCCAGCACGGCGGCCAACAGCAGCTTGCCCGCGGGCGGTGCGCCGGAAATCTTCAGGAAGATGACCGTGAACATGGCGGTGGCCACCAGCACCACCAGCACATCCACCAGGGCGGCGAACAGGCGCAGCTCGATGGGAGCCACGGGGAGCGGAAGGTCGATGTTCTCCGCGCCCGCGACGGCGGCGGCTTCGTCCGTCTCCAGCGTCATGGCCAACGCCGGGGAAACGCTCTCTGCCGTTTCGTCGGCGGGCGGCGCTTCCAGGATCTGCGGGGCATCGGCGAGCGGCTCCGCCAACTCCTCCGTTTCCGCAACCGGCAAATCAGGAGGAGTTGCGGGAGGGACAGGGGAAACGCCCGGCGCACGATACTCCACGCGAGCCGCGGGCCCCGTCGCCACCTGCAGGCGCGGGAAAACGATGACGTTGGGCGCCTCGGGCGCCGATCCGTCCCCTTCGAAGTTCAGGCTGAGCGAGGCGTTCTCGCTGCGGCGCCGGCGGCGCGAGCGGTAGGCGTGCAAGCGCGACGAGACTTCCTGCCGCCAGTCATCCCCGTTCGGTGCTTTGCGGTAGAGGTCTTGCGCGGTTGCGGTTGCGGTGACCGGCGGGGCAGTAGACGCCGCCGACACGACCGGGGGATCCAGCACCGCGGCTGCCACCGGCGGAGCGCTTCCCGCCTCGAGGATCTGGTCCTCCTCTGAGGCGGAGGTCGCGCCCGCAAACTGCTCTGCCTGGGCATCTTCCAGGATGCCGCCTTCGAGCGATGCCGCAAAGTTCTCTTCGCTGGGCGTGTAATCTTCGGGGTCGATCAAGACACTGACGTGCGACCCGGAATCGGTGTCCTCCTGCGCGAACCCGCAGGTACACCGGTCTCCGCAACGCGGACAGGCCATGAGCAGGTTGGGAAAAGCCGCCGAGAGCCGCGCACGTGCCCGGGAAGCCGTTTGGCGCGCGGCTCTTCGCCGTGCTACCTTCGAGCGCTTCCCATGACGCGCCGCACTCGTTTTCATATCACGGCGGTCCTTGCCTGTCACCTTCTTCTCGCTGCCCCGGTATTTACCAGGCAGTCACTGGCTGCGGCGCCGGAACCACCGGGTGCGGGCCAGGAATCCGGCAGCAGCGCCGCTTCCCAGGAGGACAGCGTCATTCTGCGGGCCCGCGAGCAGGAGAAGTCGGGCGACCGATTCGAACTGCGCGGCGAGGTCGAGATCCTCTACCAGGACTTCATCCTGCGCGCCGACCGCGTCACCTACGACGCCGCCACCGGCCAGGCCACGGCCGAAGGCAATGTCCGGCTGGATGGCGGCTCGAGCACCGAGCACCTGGAAGCCAGCCGCGCCACCTACAACCTGCGCACCCAGACCGGCGTGTTCGAAGATGTCTCCGGAACCGTTGGGGTGCGCCTGACGGGCCGCAGCATCACCCTCACCACCACCAATCCTTTCGCCTTTCGCGGAAAGCGCGTGGAGAAAGCCGGCCCCAAGCGCTTCATCGTCCACAGCGGCATGGTGACGTCTTGCGAGATGCCCGACCCGCGCTGGAGCTTCCACACCGCGCGCGCCGTCATTGAAATCGACGAGACCGCCCGCATTTACAACAGCACGTTCCGGGTCAAGAAGGTCCCGGTGTTCTACTTCCCCTATGCGCAGCATCCGGTGGGCCGGGTGCAGCGGCGATCCGGCTTTCAGATCCCCACCTTTGGCACCTCCTCGCGCAAGGGGACGATCCTGGGCGAATCGTTCTACTGGGCCATCAACCGCAGCGCCGACGCCACGGTGGGAGCCGAGTACTGGTCGGAGCGCGGGTGGGCGCAGCACGGCGAATTCCGCGCCCGGCCCAGCCCGACGTCGCGCATCTACGCCAGCTACTACGGCGTGCTGGACCGCTTGAATCAGGACGGCCAGGATGTCCGCTTCAACGCCGAGGGCCACTTCCCTCGCGGATTCCGGGGAGTGGCCGACCTGAACTACCTGAGCTCCTTCGTCTTCCGGTTGGCCTTCACGGAAACCTTCTCGCAAGCCGTCAACTCCGAGGTGAAGTCCAAGACCTTTCTCTCCAAGGGCTGGAACGGTTTCTTCTTCAATGGCTATGCCGCCCGATACCAGAATTTCCAGAGCACCACGCCCGGCGATGTCGTGACCATCTGGCACGCGCCCAGCCTGGAAGTTTCGACCGTGGACAAGAAAGTACGTGGCTTGCCCGCGTACTGGTCATTGGACACTTCCCTCGGCGGGCTCTCGCGCAAGGAACCGGCCTTTCGCACCGGCGACATGGTGGGGCGATTCGACATCTATCCACGGGCCTCGCTGCCCCTGCGGTACAAGGGCTGGTCTTTCCGCCCCGAAGTGGCGCTGCGCACCACCTACTACACGCAGCGGCAAGTCCCGACCGGCGGAACCCTCATGACCACCGACGAAGCCGTGAACCGGAGGGCACTCGAGACCTTGCTGGAAGTGCGTCCGCCGGCGCTGGCGCGCGTCTTCGAGCGGCCGGTGCGGGGCGCGAAGCTCAAGCACGTGCTCGAGCCGAGGGTGATCTTTCGGCGTGTGAGCGGCGTCAACGCCTTCCCCAACATCATCCGCTTCGACGCGCGCGACATCCTGAGCGATACCGCAGAAATCGAGTACGCCGTGGTGCAGCGTTTCTACGCCAAACGTGTTGAGCCGCGTCCCGACTGTCCGGCAGAGCCCCAGGTGAGCGTCCACTCATACGACGAGGACGTGTTCGGGGAGCGGCCGCCGGCAGGCGACGAAGAAGAGGACTGCGGCCCGGCCGAGGCTCGCGAAGTCGTCACCTGGGAAGTGGCGCAGAAATATTTCTTCAACGAGGATTTCGGCGGGGCGCTGGTGAACGGCAAGCGCAACGTGTTCACCACTTCGGCCGACTTCGCCGGCATCGCCTTCCTGACGGAGCCGCGGCGTTTCTCACCCGTGATCTCGCGGCTCAGGGTGCGGCGCGGAGCGAACACCGACCTGGAATGGCACCTCGACGTCGACCCCAAGGAGAACCGCATCAACGCCTCCACGGCCCTGGTGAACCACCGGCTGCGCGAGTTCTTTCTGGGCTTCAGCCACGCCTACCTGCGAACGCCCGGCGAGATCTTCGTCTCCGTGCCCGGCACCGTGCCGACGCCGGACCGGTTCAACCAGTTCCGCTTCCTGGCCGGTTGGGGACACTCCAACAAGCGCGGCATCAGCGCCGCCGCCAACATCGGCTTTGACGCCCATTTCGATTTCCTGCAGTACGCCGCCTTCCAGACCACCTACAACTGGGACTGCTGCGGCCTGAGCATGGAATACCGCCGCTTCGCCCTGGGCTCGGTGCGTAACGAGAACCAGTACCGCTTCGCCTTCACCCTGGCCAATATCGGGAGCTTCGGCAACCTCGGGCGACAGGAACGGATCTTCTAGGGCTTCAACGCAGAGGCCGCAGAGATCACAAAGAAAGTCGGGCAGCAGCCGGAATCCCCGGCCGCTTGCCGAGCATCTTTAGGCCGTGCCCAGCCTGCGTTGGGAAGACGTCGAACGCGCACGGGAGATCGTGGGCCGGTATCTGAAACCGAGCCGGCTGGTCGAGGCTCGTTCTCTTTCGCGGGCGACCGGCGCCCAGGTCTTTTTGAAGCTGGAGTCGGAGCAGCCCACGGGCTCGTTCAAGCCGCGGGGAGCGCTTACGGCGCTCACGCGCAACCTGGAGCGCGGTCCGGTGGCGGGCGTGGTGACTTCCAGCACCGGCAACCACGGCGCGGCCACCGCTTATGCAGCGCGCCTGCTGGGCGTGCCCGCCACCGTGTTTCTGCCGGCGAATCCGAATCCGGTAAAACGCGCGCGCATCGCCGACTTGGGAGCGCATATCGTCGAAGCGGGAGATCTCGACCTGGCGGAGGCGTTCGACCGCGCCGCCGCTTTCGCGCGCGAGCACGGCCTCTACTTCATGGAGGACGGCCGCGATCCGGACATGCCGCCGGGCACAGCCACCATCGCCTGCGAGGTGCTGGAGCAGTTGCCGGACGCCGACGCGTTGTTTGTCCCCATGGGAGACACCACGCTCATCCGCGGCGTGGCCTTCGCCGCCAAGCATCTCAAGCCGGGAATCCAGATCCTCGGCGTACAGGCCGAGCGCGCCCCGGCGTACACGCTCTCCTGGCGCGCCGGCAAGGCGATTGCGACCGCGACCTGCGACACCATCGCCGACGGCCTGGCCACACGCCGTCCGCTCGAAGAAAACGTGCACGAGATCCGCGAACGGGTCGATGATGTGCGCCTGGTAAGTGAGGCCGAAATGCTCGCTGCCATCCGGCGACTGCATGGCGATGAGCAGGTGGTGGCCGAGCCCGCCGGCGCGGCGACCACCGCGGCGTTGTTGCAGGATGCGGCTGCTTTTGCCGGAAAGAACCTAGTGCTGCTGGTGACGGGATCGAACGTCGCACCGGACGTGCTGCAGGCGGCAATTCGCGCTTAACCACAAAGGGCAAGAAGGATCACAAAGGCAAGCCCGGGAGCGAGGGCTGAATACACAGCCCGTAATTTGCAGAATTTTGGGTCCTTCGTGTCCCTTCGTGTCCTTTGTGGTTAAGATTGAGGATCGTGGCCCTCGAAGCCAAACGCGATGCGCTCGACGCCCGTCTGCGCGGGCTGGGCAAGCTGCTCGTCGCCTACTCCGGCGGAGTGGATTCGGCATTTCTGGCCTGGGCGGCGCATGAGGCGCTGGGCGAGAAGATGCTGGCGGTGTTGGCCGATTCGCCCTCGCTGGCCCGCGCTCACCTGGCGGACGCGCTCGCGTTTGCCGAAGAACAGCACATCCCGCTGGAAATCATTGCCACCGAGGAGCTGGACCGGCCGGAATACGCGCGCAACGATGCCGCCCGCTGTTTCCATTGCAAGGACGAACTGTTCACGGTGCTGGAGGGGCTGCGCCGCGAGCGCGGTTTTGACGCGGTCGCCTACGGTGTGAACCTGGACGATCTGGGCGACTTCCGCCCCGGACAGGACGCCGCGCGCCAGCATGGCATCGCCACCCCGCTGGTGGACGCCGGGCTGACCAAGGCGGAAATCCGCGAACTGGCCCGCCGCAGCGGGCTGCGGGTGTGGGAGAAGCCGGCCTCGGCCTGCCTGTCATCGCGCATCGAGTATGGCCGCCCGGTCACGCGGGAGGCGCTGGCGCAGGTGGAGCAGGGCGAGGACGCGCTGCGGGCGCTGGGCTTCCGCCAGTTCCGCGTCCGGCACCACGGCGAGACAGTGCGGATTGAGATCGCGCCGGAAGAGATGCCGCGAGCGCTTTCGCCCGACATGGCGCAGGAGTTCACCCGCATCTTCAAGGCGCTGGGCTTCACCTACGTCACCCTCGACCTCGAGGGGTACCGTAGCGGCTCGATGAATGCGGTGCTGCCGGCGGCGGCGCTGCGCAAGGCCCGCTAACCGATTGGCAGCCGAGCACGGTAACTGCCAACAAAGCCACTTTAGTAACCCTCCGACCCTGCCAAGACACTTGCCCGGCACATCTAATTGGGTTAAGAGACAGTTACATTCACTGCGCCGAGGTGGAGGCCAGAACAGCGATGATTCCGGAATCCCATCTGCTGCAGCAGTTCTTCAATGAGCTGGTGGAGCGCAAGTTCTCGGAAGACCTGAATCTGCGCGACGTCGCGCTGAGCCATTACGTGGCCAGCGTGTTGACCGAGTTCACCGAAGCCGAGCAGTTGTTCAAGATCCGCAACGCGGCCGGCAAGCCGCTGGACGATGTGGGCGAGATGCTGCTGGAATCCGATCCGGTATTCGGTCCGGCGCCGTCCTTCGATCGCGAACGCCAGGTGCGCAAACACATCGGCGACTACACTCTGTTCTTCATCGGCATGTTCCCGGAGGCGGTGAACCGCTTCCGCCTGCGCCGGCACCGCCTGGAGAGTTTTCTGGACTGGATGAAGGCGGGCAAGGAGAGCTACTACATCGTCAGCAAGTTCGAGTTCTTCGAGTACGCCAAAGTAGCGCCGCTGTTCGCGCACCTGGCCCGCGACTTCGAAAGCTGCGTGTACGGCCTCAACATGGTGAAGAACGAGCTGGCGGCCATGCAGCATCCCATCGCGAAGAGGACGGAAGAGATACTGATGTAGCGGCCAGCTACTCGCCTTCCGCTTCCTGCTTTCCGCTCTCCGAAGCTAGCCCTCACACGGGTTCAATCCTGTAGAAGCTCAACACGGCGTCGCCTTGTTCGAGGCGGCGGAAGCGGCGCAATCGGCCGACGGCATCGCCGGGATCGAAATGGCGATCGTGCTCAGCGATGACGACGCTGGCCGGGCCCAGCAGCCGTGACCCGGCCAGGAAGCCGAGAGCCTGGGCGTAGGCTTCCGCGTCGCGATAGGGTGGATCGAGGAATACGTAGTCACAGATGACGCCTTGCGCGTCGAGCCGGCGCAGGGCGGGCAAGACTTCGCGCTCCTGAACCTCGAACCCCTCACGAACGTCGAGGGCACCCAGGTTGGCGCGGATGCACTCGGCCGGCTGCCGCGCGGATTCGACAAAGTGAACCAGGGCGGCGCCGCGGCTGAGCGCTTCGATGCCCACGGCGCCGGTCCCGGCGTAGAGATCGAGCCAGACGCTGCCCTCGAGGACAGGTCCCTTTGCCGTAGCGAGCACATTGAACAGGGTTTCGCGCAGGCGGTCCGAGGTGGGACGCACCTTGAGCCCGCGCGGAGCGGCGAGCTTCCGGCTGCGAAATCTTCCGGCAATCACTCGCATGGAAAGCGGGCCGCGGAACCGGGGCGGCCGGCCCGCGTCCAAGTGTATACAATGGAGGCGGGAGCCGATGTGGCGCGCGCAGCTCCCTCCTTCCATGAGAAGTTGGTCCATTCCCGCCGGACGCCTTTTCGGGGTCGAGGTCCGCATTCATCTCACCTTCCTTTTTCTGCTGCTGTTCGTGTGGATGACGGAAGCGCCGCAGGCGGGCGGGGTGGGGCGGGGCCTGGCGCTGGTGGGATTGATCTTCGCCTCGGTGCTGGCGCATGAGATGGGGCACCTGCTGGTGGCGCAGCGTTCCGGGATGCCGGTGCGGGTTTGCCTGCTGCTGCCCATCGGCGGCCTGTCGTTCAGCGAAGAGACCAGCCTGAATCGTTTGGCTTCCCTGCGGCGCGAGATTCCCGTCGCTTTGGCCGGGCCGGTGGTCAGCCTGGGCATCGCCATGCTGGCTACGATGGCGGCGCTGGCGCTGGCGCCGGAGGTCGTGATCTGGAAGCGCCCTTATTTGCACTCGGCAGAACTGGCCCGCAGCCTGGTGTGGGTGAACCTGTACCTGGCGGCGCTGAACCTGCTGCCGGCGTATCCGCTGGATGGCGGCCGCGTGCTGCGGGCACTCCTCGCACACCGCATGGACGTGCTGCCGGCGACGCGGGTGGCGGTGACCGTGGGCCAGGTGTTCGCCATGCTGTTCATGCTGGCCGGCGGGGTGTGGAACTACTGGCTGACCATGGTGGGGCTGTTCCTGTTCTTTGCGGCGCAGATCGAGGAGCGCACCATGGTGTTCCAGTCGGTGCTGGAGACAGTGCGGCTGGAAGACGTGATGCTTACCGACTTCTCTACCCTCTCGCCGGCGGACACGCTGGAGGATGCGCTCACCAAAGCCGTGCACACGCTGCAGGACGACTTCCCGGTGGTGCGGGGCAGCGACATGGTGGGCGTGGTCTCACGACAGAAGATCGTGGAGGCGCTGCGCTCGGAAGGCAACGCCTACGTGCAGTCCATCATGAGCCGGGCATTCGAGATCGCGGGACGCGACGATTCCCTCGCCCTCGCCTTCCGCAAGCTCTCCGCGCGTGGCCTGACCCTCCTGCCGGTCGTGGAGCAGGAACGCCTGGTGGGCATCATCACCCTGCAGAACCTCATGCACAGCATCGGACTGCTGGCCGAGAGCCGCATGCTGCAAAAGAGCGACTCCTAGGAAAGCTCACCACAAGGGCCACGGAGGCGTCACGAAGGGACGCCCGCCTAGAGCTTGATGGCCCGTGCGGCGGTGACTGCCTCGATGGTCCGCAACTCCTCCAGCACCAGCGGCGGCACCGGGTCGTCCACGTGGACCACGGCGATGGCCTGGCTGGATTTCCCGTCACGCTCCCGCCGGCCGAGTGAGAAATCGGCGATGTTGATGCCGTGCTGGCCGAGGATGGTGCCCACGCGGCCGATCACGCCGGGGACGTCGCGGTTGCGCAGGTAGATGAGGTTGCCCTCGAGCGGGGCTTCGATGTCAATGTCATCCACCGCCAGCAGGCGCGGGCGGTTGCCGTGCAGCACTGCGCCCTTCACCAGGTGCTCGCCGGCACTGGTCTTGAGCAGGACCGAAAGGACGCTGCCGGCGCCGCCGCTGGGCGTCTTCGGCTTCTTCGACTCGTGCATCTGGATGCCGCGTTCGGCGGCCAGCGAGGCGGCATTCACCAGGTTGGCCTTCTCCGCCAGCATCTGGTTGAGGATGCCCTTGATGGCGGCGTTGCGAATGAGGTCGGTTTTCCAGTCGGCCAGCAGCCCGCTGTAGCGCAGCGAAATCTCCTCCAGGTTGCCGTCGGTGACCTGGGCCAGGAACCCTCCCAGACGCTCGCCCAGGACGATGTAGGGCTGCAGCTCGATGTATTCCTCGTGGGAAACGGAGGGTACGTTGACGGCATTCTGGATGACGCCGCGCTTCAAGTACTCTTTGACCTGGAGTGCAATCTGGTAGCCCACGGCTTCCTGCGCCTCACGGGTGGAGCCAGCGATGTGAGGGGTGACGACGACGTTCTCCAGGCCCACCAGCGGAGAGTGCGTGGGCGGCTCCTCGGCGAAGACGTCGAGGGCGGCGCCGGCGACCTGACCGGACTTGAGCGCCGCAGCCAGCGCGGCTTCGTCGATGAGCTCGCCGCGAGCGCAGTTGATGAGGCGCACGCCCTTTTTCATCTTCGCGATGGCTTCGGCGCTGATCATGCCTGCGGTTTGCGGGGTCAGGCCAACGTGCAGGGTCAGGTAGTCGGAGGCGGCGAAGACATCTTCCAGCGATTGGAGCGCGACGCCCAGTTCGCGGGCCACAGCCGTGGAAATGAACGGGTCGTGCGCCACCAGGGCCATGCCGAAGGCGCGCGCGCGCCGGGCGACCTCAACGCCGACGCGGCCCAGGCCGACGATGCCCAGCGTTTTGCCGCGCAGCTCCGTGCCCTGGAGAGATTTCTTTTCCCAATTGCCGGTGCGGGTCAGTGCGTCCGCGCGCGCCAGGTGGCGGGCCAGGGCCAGCATCAGCCCGAGCGTGTGCTCGGCCACGGCCACGGCGTTGGCGCCGGGCGTGTTCATCACCGCGATGCCGCGGCGGGTAGCGGCGTCCAGATCGATATTGTCCACGCCGACGCCGGCGCGACGGATGACCCGCAGCTTCTTCGCCCCTTCGAGCAGGCGGGCGTTCACGTCCACCGCTGAGCGCACGATGAGGGCGTCGGCGGCCGCGACTTCGGCGGCAAGATCCTTGATCTCTTCCGGTGCGACCAGCTTCCAACGCGACTCGGCGCGGAAGACGTCGAGGGCAGCAGCAGAGATTTTTTCGGCGATGACGATCTTCATGGACGCAGAGAATACGTTACGCGGGTGAGAAGAGTTCGTCGAGGGTCGAACACCCAAGGATTAGCACGAAAGCCACGAAGGCTGCACAGAGGACGCTAGCGAGACGGAGTCGCGGCGTGGGCCTCGGCGGCGCGGGCGTAGACCTGCTGCGCGGCACGCAGGCCAGATCCGAGTTCGGCCGGCGCGCCGACTCGCAGCAGCACCTGCTCCAGCGCGCCCAACACGGCGACCGTGTCCAGGTAGTCGTAGTAGCCGAGGTGGGCGATGCGGAAGAGCTTTCCCTTCATTTCCCCCTGGCCGTTGGCCACCACGGCGCCAAAGGACTCGCGGAACTCCTTGACGATGGCGCCGGAGTCCAAGCCTGCCGGCGGCACGATGGCGGTGAGCGCGGCGGCGGGCGGCGATGCGAACAGCTTCAGGCCCAGCGCCTGGGCGGCGGTGCGGGTCATCTCGGCAGCCAGTTCGGCGTTCGAGATGAGCGCGGCGCGTCCCGCGGCCAGGTCACCTTCGCCGGCGGCGCGGATGTAGTCGAGGGCGGCAGCCAACCCGGCGACCAGCGAGGTTGCGGGCGTGAACGCCGATTCGCCCTTGGCGTTGGCCTTGCGCTCCTGTCGCAGGTCGAAGTAGTAGCGCGGCGATTGCGCCTGTTCCATGCGTTCCCAGGCGCGCTCGCTCACTGCCAGATAGGCGAGGCCGGGCGGGACCATCACGGCTTTCTGCGAACCGCCGATGATGACATCGATGCCCCAGCCGTCCACGTCGAAACGCGTCGTGCCCAGGCCGGTGATGGCATCCACGACCAGCAGGGCATCGCTCTGCCTCGTGAGTCGGGCCACGCCTTCCACATCGTGCCGCACGCCGGTGGAGCTTTCCGTGGCCTGCAGGAAAACGGCCCGGGTTTCCGGGGTGAGCCGGGCGCGGACGGCATCAAGCGGGAACGTTTCCCCGTAGGGCACGGAGAGCACGTCGACCTCACAGCGGAAGGCGCGGGCCAAATCGCGCCAGCGTTCGCCAAACTTTCCCGCGGTAAGCACCAGGACGCGGTCGCCGGGCGAGGTGAGGTTGGAGACGGCGGCTTCCATGGCGCCGGTGCCCGAGCCGGCCAACACGACCACATCATTGCCGGTGCCGATGAACACACGCAGGTCGTCGAGCACGCGGCGGAAGAGGGCGCGAAAGCCGGCGGTACGGTGATGCATCTCGGCCGCGGCCATGGCCGCCTGCGCGGCGGGCAACAAGGGCGTGGGGCCGGGAGTGAAGAGCCGCGGTTTTCGCAGCATGGCTACCTGAGGCGCAGGTTCTGCCAGTTCTCCGGGACGGCGGAGAGGATGCGTCGATCCTTGACGAACAGCACCAGGCCGGAAGCGGGGTTGTTGCGTTCCCGCACGATCAGCAGGCCGTCGCCGTCGGGAGTCTCGGGCGCGCCGCCCGTCCAGGTGATGGAGTTCAGCATCCCCTTGCGCACGCGGGCGGCGATAGCGATGTCCGGAAACGTGGCGTCGTAGACGTTGACCCCACCCGCCAGCAGGACCACGCGGCGAGTGCCGGCCGTCTGGTCGACCAGGATGTAGCCGGCGTCCCGTACGCTCCCATTTCCGGACAAATCGGTTTCGACGCGGCCGCTGACGATTTCCCGGTTGCCGCGCAGCCAGGAGCGCGCGGCCGGTTCGAAGTCGTCGTCGGTGGCCACGCGCCATTTGGAGTGGCCGTCCGCCAGTTGCTCATAGACGCCCGCCATCTGCGGGGCATCCGCCGGCAGGACACCCTCAGGCAAACCAGCCCCGGCTTCCACCTGCGCGGGCTCCGAACCGGCTGGGTTGCGCGTGGCCGACACGACCGCAACGATGGCGGCGATGGCGCCGATGGCCACCGCGGTCCGCGTGACCCACTTGCGCTCGCCCTTGATGGCCGTGACTCTGACCTTTTCGGCGCCCGGCATGGCCTCCAGTTGCCGCGCCAGCACCGCCAGCGACTCCAGGTGGTTCTCCAGATGGCGGGCGGTGAAGGGACCGGGAATGGAGAGCTCGCTCAGCTCCAGAGCGCCGGCGGTCACGGTGAAGAAGGTCCCGCTGCCGCACATGAGGCGTTGCAAATGAGTGAGAACCGGCCTGCCGCCGGCAAACATGCGCGCCTGGGTGGGGTGGTCGCTGCGGGTGGTGAAGCGGGCGTCGAACATCTCGTCGGGGGTGCGCACTACGACGCGGCCCTCGGTGGCCCGCGCACCCTTGGGCACCACGGACATGGTGAAGCTGGCCGGGGCCTCCATCCGCACCATGACCCCGGGCGTGTTCTCCTGGCGGGAGAAGCGAATCACCGTGGGCAGCTTGCCGAAATTGCCCGAGACCACCAGGTCGTCGCCGTCGCGGAAGATCTCACCCTTCAGTCGCTTGTCGAGGACGGCGGCATCGGCCTTCAGCTCTTCGTAGCCGGCGTAGGTCTGCCGGACCTTCATGGAATACAGCAGCGCGCCCACCACGGTGACTACGAGGACGATGCCCAGGGCTATGGCAAGGGGCGGCATAGGGAGTCGAACGGCACCTACCGTTTCGAGCGCATGATACGCCGGGCGGCAGAGTGAAGCAATGTAGACGCATCCAGATGGGCACGACGGCGGGATTGGGTGGTCCGTATAATCCCGCCATGAGCCTCTCCGACCAGATCCAGAAGGACATGACGGCCGCCATGCGGGCGCGGGATGAGCGGCGCCTTTCCTGCCTGCGCATGGTCAAGACCGCGCTGAAGAACAAGGAAGTGGAAAAACGCGGCACGCTGGACGACGCCGAAGCGCAGCAAGTGCTCTCTACGCTCATCAAGCAGCGCAAGGACTCGGTGGAACAGTTCAGCAAAGGCGGGCGGGCGGACCTGGCCGAGAAGGAGCAGGCCGAGATCGGCATCATCGAGGGCTACTTGCCGAAAGCCGCCGGCGAGGCGGAGATCGTGGCTGCGGTGCAGGCGGTGATCGGCGAAATGGGCGCGGCTTCAGGAGCGCCGCCGGGGATGAAAGACATGGGCGCGGTCATGAAGAATGTCATGAGCCGGTTCCAGGCCGCCGGGACACGCGTCGAGGGCAAGACGGTGAGCGAGATCGTGAAGCGGGA
>DATIGQ010000079.1 GCA_035454605.1 Terriglobales bacterium | reverse complement strand
GCCCGTCCGCCGACTGAGCCAAGGGCTTAACCTCCGCGCCCCACGCCCGCCGCGCGGATTGTAGGCAGCGGGTGCGCTCTCTGCCATCCACTGTTCGCGGATACCACCGCCAGATCATGCGTTGGATCGCCGAGGAATTGGGACCGGAGACCTACGTCAACGTGATGGCGCAGTACTATCCCGCGGGCAAGGTCACGGACACCGAACACGCCGAGATCAACCGCGCCATCACGCGCGAGGAGTTTCGCGGGGCGCTGGCCGCCGCCCGCGAAGCCGGCCTGTTGCGCACGGACCAGCGCTCGGCGCTGCGCGTCCTGCGCTAGATTCGGGCCCATCCGCGGGCAGGGTTGCGTGTCCGTACTAGGGATCCGCACGATCCCCCCTTCACCATGGGGAGGGCTCACAAACCGGCACAAACGGCTCGCAGTATGCAACCGAGCTCCGGGCGGAACGCACCAAAGTAATAGCAACGCGGGTTACTCGTAATCACTCCGGGGTTACAATCGGGATGTACCCTCGGACGGAGAGACCTTCTAGCATGTAGGCATAGTGATGACCGCAGAGGCGGAGAGTCGAAGGCTGCACCGCTACCAGCTCAACTTGCCTATCAAGGTGCGCTGGACGGGTGGCGAGCAGAGCGGTACGGCTGCCGGCATGATCCGCGACATCAACGAAAAAGGCGTGTACTTCATCACCGATGCGGAATTGCCCGCCGACGCCACCATCGAATTCATCCTGGAGCGGCCGGCAGAACTCACCACCGATAGCGTGCGCCGCCTGCTTTTCTCCGGAAAGATCGTGCGCGTGGAGCGCGCGAATGCGAACCAGCATGGAATCGCCGCCCAGCTCGAGCAGTGCCAGGAACTGAGCGAAAGCCAGGCCGAGGAAGTCGCCGCCAAGATCTCCGGCGACTGGCGGGAACAGATCGAAGCCTACATCAAGGACGAGCAGGAGAAGCAGAAACAGATCAAGAAGCAGTACCGGTCAAAGGCGGGCCTGGCTTCGCAAATCGTGGCCATCGTGCTCGGAATCATGCTGGCGCTGGTAGTGGCCAACTGGTTCTTCAGCGAGCCGCCCGACACCCTGAAGCGCCAGCTCACCTCCGGCAATCCCAGCGCGCAGGTCTGGGTGCACACCAAGTCCGGCCTCTACTACTGTCGGGAGGACAAGGACTACGGTAACCTGCATCCGGGGAGATACATGAACCAGCGCGACGCCCAGCTCAACTACAACCGCCCGGCCACCGGCCGGCCTTGCCAATAAACCGTTCTCCTCTCCACGTATGCAAGGAAAAGGCCCGCCAACGGCGGGCCTTTTCCTTCGTCGGGACTCCTTAGCGCGGGATGGTCTGGGAGTTGCTGCGTTCGGCGAGGATCTTGCGCGCGTTTTCCGCCAGTTCCCGGGCCTGGGGCAGCAGTTCGATCGCCTTGCGCACCTGGGGATCGGTCTCCGCCCGCACCCGCAGCCCCTCCTGCTGTCCGAACTCGGCGATGAACAGCTCCGCCTTGATGTTGGACCGCACCCAGTCATCCACTTCCACCAGCTCGGCTTCGGTGTAGGGGATCTTCTCCTCGTCCAGGAACTTGCGGAACTCCAGCAGCACGACGTCGTCCACTTTAAAGCTGCGATCCACGTGGCGGTGCAGCAAGTAGCGTTTGCCGAAATTGAAGAAGGCGTAGCGCTGCAGCAGCGTGTCCTGGAAGTGGTTGCTGCGCGATGACTCCAGCTTGACGTCGGGGCTGATGCCACCGCCGCCATACACCGGCCGCCCGCTGTCGGTCATGCGCACTTCGCGGTTGCCGTTGTTGTTTCCATTTCCGTTATTAACGTAATAATCGTAGAGACTGACGCCGGCGTATTCCCGCTGGATGAGCCGTCCGCTGGGCGTGAAGTACTTGGCCGTGGTCAAAGCGAGGCCGGTGTTTTCCGAGAGCGGATAGACAGTCTGCACCAAACCCTTGCCGAAGGTGGTTTCTCCGGCCACCAGTCCGCGGTCGTGGTCCTGGATGGCGCCCGCCAGAATCTCAGCGGCGGAAGCCGTGCCGCGGTTCACCAGCACGACCAGGGGATACTCGCGGCCGTTGTTGCCCTCGCGGGCGCGATAGACCTTTTCCTGCGAGGCGCGGCCGGAGTGGCGCACGATGATGGCGCCCTTGCGCAGGAAGTTGTCGGCCACGGCGACGGCCTCGCTGAGCAGCCCCCCGGGATTCTGGCGCAGGTCGAGGACCAGTCCTTTGAGTTCTCCGAACTGCTCCAGGGCTTCGGCGACCTCCTGCTCGGTGGTCTCATTGAAGCTGGAGATGTGCATGTAACCGATGCCGGGCCCGAGCTCGAAATGCACATCCACGGAGTTGCGCGGAATCTCATCGCGGACGACGGTGAACTCCAGCGGGCCGTCGGCTCCTTCGCGCAAGATGGTGATGCGCACCGGAGTCCCCTTGGGGCCCTTGAGCATGTCGGCGACTTCACTGGTTGAGAGGTTGTCGGTGGGCTTGCCGTCCACGGCGGCGATGATGTCCCCCGGACGGATGCCGGCACGGTACGCGGGCGTGCCCACGAAAGGCGCGATCACGATCACCTTGTTATTGCGGGGTCCCACCTGCATGCCCACGCCGTAGTACTTGCCGCGCTGGTCTTCGCGCAGCAGGGAATAGGACTTGGGATCGAAGAAATTGGAGTGCGGGTCGAGCACGCGCAACATGCCGGGGATGGCGCCGTTGTAGATGGCCTTGTCCGCGTTGACCGGGTCGGCGTAGTTATCCTCGACCACGCGATAGACGTCGGCGAAGACGCGGACCTGATCCTCGATCTCCGAGCCCGAAGACGCGGAAGGGCCGACGCGCTGGCCGAACAACACCCCCAGGGAACCGCAGGCGAGGATGACCAGAAGGACAAGAAGAGCCGAGCGGCGGTAACGACCAGCCATAGTGACGGCAACCTCCGGGGCGCGCAAAAACCTCGGGGGCGCGCCACGCCGTGATTTCCTCCGAGTATAGCATGCATGCAAAACCCGGTCTTTAGACCCGGAAACGCCGGTATCCCGGAGGTTACAGCTACTTAGACGCACGAAAGGGGGGAGTGGGTGCACCGGAGTCGAGGGACGCTGGGATGGACGTAGGCTATCTGGGTACAAACTGAAAGGTACGGGGGCGAACCTGGGCACCGCCGTCACGGGAGGACCGAGTCGCAAACGGTGAGCCAGGACGAGCCAGCCGCCCAGACTCAGCGCTTCGTGACCTGGCACTCCGTGAAAGTGAACGGCATGTGTATGACGTTTCCCGACTGCTCTACCGCGGCCTCGACTGTCCTGGGTAAGTTAAGGCCTTGAACGTCTCCATATTCGACCTTAACGGACAGTCTTTGGGGATTGCCTGCGGCGTCCTTGTAATCGGCGGCAGCAATGAGGGTAGCCCAACCCACGCAAGCACCAAGCGGCCGCATCCGCTGCTATCATTGCCCTATGAACCTGGGCTTTCCGGAGATGATGTTTCTCATCCTGCTGGCCCTTTTGATCTTCGGGCCGAAGAAGCTGCCGGAGATTGGGCGGCATATCGGGCGGGGCCTGGCGGAGTTCAAGCGCGCCTCCAACGACTTCAAGCACCAACTCGAGGACGAAGTGCGGCAACTGGAGGTGGAAGAGGCCGGCAAGAACCAGATTCGCGCCCCTGAGGGCACGGTAGCGGCGCGGTCTGAGGCCGAATCGTCCCCCATCGGCACGGGGAGTCGCGGGGAAGCCGGGAGCGGTGGCGCAGCGACCGAGGAGAACAAGGCCAGCGCCGAAACCGAGACCAAGACCAATGCCTGAAGCGGCCATGGACGCAGCCGGGCACGAAGGTGCTCGCGGCGAAGCAGCCGAACCCATCGCGGCCATGAGCTTCCTGGAGCACCTGGAAGAGCTGCGGCGACGCATCATCTATTCCATCATCGGCATCGCGGTGGGGTTCCTGGCGGCGTGGTCCTACGCCGACCGCATCTTTGCCCTGATGCAGCAGCCCATCAGCGAGGCGCTGCGGGCGCACAAGCTGGAAGACAAGCTGGTTTACTTGAGTCCCACCGAACCCTTCAACATTTACTTGAAGGTTGGGCTGCTGGCGGGCATCTTCATTTCGGCTCCCTTCGTGCTGTACCAGGTGTGGGCGTTCGTCGCCCCCGGCCTTTACAAGAACGAAAAGCGTTACGTGTTGCCATTCCTGGCCTCCACGGTAGGACTCTTCCTGGCCGGGGGGCTGTTCGGCTACAAGATCGTCTACCCGGCGGCGCTCGACTTCTTGATCGGCTACGGGGAGCAGTTCCGGCCCATGGTCACCATCGGCGAGTACACCGACCTGTTCCTCACCGTGATCCTGGGACTGGGACTGGTGTTCGAGCTGCCGGTAGTCATTTTCTTTCTCGCGCTGATGGGGGTGGTGGACGCCGGTTTTCTGTGGCGGAATTTTCGCTACGCCATCCTGGGCGCGTTCACCGTGGCCGCGATCCTCACCCCCACTACCGACGTGGTGAACATGACGATCTTCGCCGCGCCGCTGATCGTGCTGTATGTGCTGAGCATCGGGATCGCCTGGGCGGTCCATCCGCGCCGCCGGGCGCGGGCCGCGGCATGACGCGCGACGCGCATTTACTGTGCGCGGCCGTATGCCTTGCGGCACTGACGGCCTGCACAAAAGCGGAACCGGGGGCGGGCACGCCAGCGGGCGACACGGTTGCGGCCCGTCCAGCGGCGGCGGAAGTGGCGCCGCCTTCTCCGCCCCCACAGCCTTCGGCAACTCCCGTGGTCAGGCCACGCGTGCAAGGCGAACGAGCGCTGAACTACGTGCGCGAGATCGTGGCCTTCGGGGGGCGGCCGCCGGGCAGTGAAGGACATCGCAAGGTGGAAGCCTACCTGCGCCGCCAACTCAAGAACGACAACCTGGAAGAAGACGCCTGGATGGCGCAAACGCCGGCAGGTCCCTTGCCCATGCGAAACTTCGTGGCCAAGTTTCCTGGGGAAAAGGATGGGATCATCGTGCTGGCCACGCACTACGAGACCAACTACCCGCTCAAGAACTACGTGGGCGCGAACGACGGCGGGTCGAGCACGGCATTGCTGCTGGAGTTGGCCCACCACCTGCGCGGGAAGAAGCGCAAAGGCTACAGCGTGTGGCTGGTGTTCCTGGACGGCGAAGAAGCGGTGCGCGAGTGGTCGGGTGAGGACAGCCTCTACGGCAGCCGCCGCCTGGCAGACCGGTGGACGAACGATGGGACGGCAAAAAAGATCAAAGCATTCCTGCTGGCCGACCTGGTCGGCGACCGCGAGCTGGACATCGACCGCGACCTGAACTCGACGCCCTGGCTGCTGGATCTGGTGCAGCAAGCGGCAACCAACCTGGGCTACCAGTCGTACTTCTTCCAGCGGGCCGTCACCGTGGAGGACGACCACCTGCCGTTTCGCAAGGCGGGCGTGCCGGTGGCCGACCTGATCGACTTCGAATACGGTTACGGCAACGTGTTCCACCATACCCCGGAGGACACGCTGGACAAGCTGAGCGCCAAGAGTCTGGAGATCGTGGGCGAGGTCATGCTGGAGACGGTGCGCTTGCTGGATGAGCGGTAGGAGCGAATGGGACAGGAAGCCATCTGTAAGGCGCAGTTCGGCGGGCGTTGGTCGCACGGCAAGGCGCGGCTCGAGACCCAGGAACTGCTGTTCCGGGGCGACTTCCGGTTGCGAATCCCGTTTGCGCAGATGAAGTCGGTCGCGGCCCGCGACGGAAGGCTCACAGTGAAGTCCGCCGAAGGCACGGCCGTCTTCGAACTGGGTCCGCAGGCCGAGAAGTGGGCCACCAAGATCCAGCATCCGCCCAGCCTGCTGGACAAGCTGGGTGTGAAACCGGGCATGTGCGTGGCGGTGCTGGGGGTCGGCGACAAGGATTTTCCGCGGCAGCTCCGGGAGCGGCTGCGAAAGCCGGTCTCGCGACGGCTGGTGAAAGGACTGGACATCATCTTCTATGGAGCTGCGCGGCGCGAGGAGTTGAAAAGGCTTGGTGAGCTCAGGAAG
>DATIGQ010000078.1 GCA_035454605.1 Terriglobales bacterium | reverse complement strand
GGACTGTTCGTGACGGTGTAACCGCATCTTCCGCCAGCAGGTGGCAGGAGTAAGTCTTCAGTACCAGCCACACTCGCCCTCCAGACTCGAGTTGGAGCGCTTGTGCGGCGCCGGGGGTAAGGTGAACCTCGAACTCGACACCGCACTGCACTCGCGCGACCAGCGTGATGTCCACCTGCCGCAGAGAGACAACGCGGCCTTCCAGGACGTTGCGCGCGCTGAGTTGGGCGGGCGGCATCGTGGCCAGCAGGATGTCGCCAGCGCGTACGGCGACGCGAACGGCATCGCCTAGGTTCAATCGCGCCAGCGCAACCTCAAGTTCAGTCTGTGAACCGTCGAGGCGGCAGCTCATTGTGCCTTGCGGCTCATGCAGTGCAGTGACCTTGGCGTCGAAGATGTTCTCAAACCCTGCGGCTTGCGCAACGACCTCGCGTCGCGGCGCCTCCAAGACATCGCGCGGCGTTCCGGAGGCTACCACCCTGCCCCGATCCAGGAAGACGACGCGCTCGCCCAGCGCGAACACTTCGTCGCGATCATGAGTAACGTAGAGCGCTGGAATGGGGTGTTGAGCGATCCACTTCCTCAGGTCGTCGATGATCTTTGCCTTCACGGCCCGGTCCAAGGCGCTCAAAGGCTCGTCCAGCAGCAAGAGGCACGGATCAATGACGAGGGCCCGCGCGAGCGCGGTTCTTTGGCGCTCGCCGCCGGAGATTTCGTCCGGCCTTCGCTGGGCAAGATGCGCGATATGGAATGACTCCAGGATGGCCGCCGTGCGCTGTCGTCGAACTTCGATCCCTTCCCGGGCCAAGCCGTAGGCGACGTTTTGCTCGACGCTCAAGTGCGGAAACAACGCCAGCGTTTGGAACACATAGCCCACCGACCGCTGCTCGACGCGAATGTCGGTATCCCGCGTCGAATCGAAGAAAAGTCGCTTCCCTACAGCGATGCGACCGGCATCGGGCCGAAGCAGCCCGGCAGCGCACTCCAGCATGGTGGTCTTCCCTGACCCGGAAGGTCCGAACAAGATGGTGATGCCGGGTGGAACCGTGAACTCGGCGTCGAGTTCAAAGCCCGGCTGACCGTTGCCGGGAAGGCGCTTCTGTATGCGGACCTCGAGGGCTACTTCGCCGACCATAGCGGCCAAGTCCTCCGGTTCACGCCATACACCAGCGACAGGACAGCGAATGAAAACAGCAGCAGAACCAGCGAGGTCTGTCCCGCACCCGTGTAATCCAGGGCCTGCACCGAGTCATAGATATCGATGGAAACCGTGCGCGTCACGCCGGGTATGTTGCCGCCCACCATCAGAACCACTCCGAACTCGCCCACGGTATGCGCGAAGCTCAGCACCGTGCCGGTGACGATTCCCGGCAGCGAAAGCGGAACAATAACGCGCAGGAAGGTTCGGAGACGCGAGGCGCCGAGGGTGGCCGAAGCCGCCAGCAACCGCGCATCGACGGCGGCGAATGCAGCCGCGAAGGGCTGAACGGCAAAGGGCAGGCTGTAGAGCGCGGAAGCGACGACCAGTCCTTCGAAAGTGAAAGGCAGGCCGCGCCCCGACCACGACTCGTACCACGCGCCCAACGGGCTGCGCGGTCCCAGCGCCACCAGGACATAAAAGCCGAGCACCGTCGGCGGAAGAACCAGGGGCAGCGCCACAACCGCCTCCACCAGGAACTTCCAGCGCCAACGCGAGAAGGCCACCCAGTAGGCGAGTGGAAGCCCCAACAGCAGCAGGAGGGCCGACACGACCACGGCCAGCTTCAAGGTCAGCAGAATCGCCTGCCAATTCACGGTTGCGCCTCCGGCAGTTCGAAGCCATGGCGTCGAAGTGCGGCCCGGGCATCCGGGCCCCGCAAGTAGAGAAGAAACTGGCTGGCTGCTTGGCCATGCGGCGATGATTTTCGGATCGCCGCGGCCTGCTCCAGCCGCGGATGCGCGTTTTCCGGTATGAGCCAATATTCGCCGCTCTGACGCATTGCTGGCGCCTGGGCAAGTGAGAGCGCAATGATTCCCACATCCGCGTTACCCGATTGCACAAATTGCGCCGTCTGCGAGATGTTCTCCCCCAGCACCAGCTTCGACGCAAGTTGTTCATAGAAACCTAGGTTCTTGAGTGCCGCTTCCGCTGCGCGGCCATAGGGAGCATGGCGGGGATTGGCGATGGCGATCTTGCGTATCGAAGGGTCCCGGAGCGCTTGTGCGCCGCGCTCGGCCACGTTGAGCTTCCTGCTCTTTGGCGCCCAAATGACGATGCGACCGATGGCATAGATCACCGGAGTGTCAGTAAGGCCTGCTTTTTCCAGGCGGCGTGGGTACTCGCTGTCCGCGGAAAGAAACACATCGAATGGCGCACCGTTCTGCATTTGGGCGAAGAAGTTGCCCGACGACCCGTAAGTGACGCGCACGGTATGTCCCGTTTGTTTCTCGAAGCCAGACACGATCTCGGGCAGGGCGAACGTCAGGTCGCTGGCCGCGGCGACCCTAAAATCATCCGCCGGAACCGATATCGCGAGCGTGAGTGTGACAATCAGGAAAATCGGCCGCACTGTCATTTCTC
>DATIGQ010000077.1 GCA_035454605.1 Terriglobales bacterium | reverse complement strand
CTGGGCGTGGGCGGACATCTGCACGACTACGGCCGACGGCTGGTGCTGGAGAACACGTCACGCAAGGAGACCGTGGCCACGCTCGACGCTAAACTCGACGCCGAAGGCCACATTCTGGAGATGCCCATCGCGAAGTATGACCAGGGCTACGCGCTGAAGAAGGGCGAGGTGATGAAGGTGACGGCCAGCTACGCGAATCCCGGCCCGGCCCTGCCACAAGGAGCGATGGGGATTGTAGTGGGGTATTTCGCGCCGGAGAAGGATGACGTTGTTGCCGTACTCCGGCGCCCCCACGCGGGCAACAAGATTGAACCACCTCGTTTGCTCCAATTCAGGGAGCCAGCACCTGCGAAAGCGCATGGTACGGTTGTCCTCAACATAGTGATCGGTGCCGACGGGAAGGTCAAAGACGCAAGAGTTGCGAGGTCGCTCGGGCCGGACCCGGATCAGAAGGCCCTCGATACAGTGCGTCAGTGGACATTCGCGCCTGCCCGGCGAGCCGGGCAGCCAGTGGCTGTTCAGGTGGCCATTGAGGTCAATTTCCGCTAAGTGCCTTACCTCAGCGGCTGAAGCCGGCGTGGTTCCGCGTGGGAACGGCACGGCTGAAGCCGTGCCCTGACACGAATCATTTCAAGACAGCGGTTCGCGGATCGCGGCTGGCTCTCCGGCAGGCGAAGCGATCTCAGTTCAGATTCAGCGTCTGAATCGTCCCCTGCGAATCCTGCATATGTGAAGCCATGGCCAGCGCGGGGTGGGGTGTAGCTTCCGGGAGAGCCGTGGGCTCAGCGAGTTCCGGGGCGTTAAGCGTGGGCCTGTTCTCCGACTTCTCGTCTTTGCGGGCGAAATGTTGCAGCGCGTGATAGATGGCCAAAAAGAGCACGGGGACGCTCATGCCCGCGGCCAGCATGAGGGCCAGCGCCAGCTCGATCTGGACGACGCCCAGGAAGACGCCGCCGAAGATGGCGGTGGCGGCCAGGATGAGTCCGGTTTCGCGGATGGAGCGGGTGAGGCGCACGCGGCCGGTAGCGGCGAGGCGGTCGCGCAGGACTTCCGCCGGCAGTTCCGGCGTCTCCAGTTGCAGCGCCTTTTCCAACTCAAAGTCAGGAACGGGCTGGGCCATGGGCGCGCCGCTCCGGGCCTGCTTGCGGCGCTCGATCTGCAGCGTGCGTACCAGCGAGAGGTTCAGGAGGGAATCTTTCAGGCGCTGGCGCGCGACTTCCGGCAGGCAGAGGAAGCGGATGCCGGTTTCGCCGCCGCGCGTCCAGCTCACCATGCCGGTGGCCAGGATGTAGTCGTGGCTGCCGGGCAACTGGACTTCCACCATGATGGGCTCATAGTTGGGGGCTTGGACGTTGCCGCGCACCGCCAGGCCGCCCTCACTGAGATCGAGGATGACGCCGTTGGTCGCCATATCCACGCTGGCGACGGCCACGGTCCGGTCGAGCTTCCACCGCGGGGAACGGGGAATCGCGTCCATGGCAGCATCGTAGGCCCGGACATGTTTACTGACTAGTAATCAGGCGGATACGTGCAGAAGCAGGTTCCGCCTGGCGACCGCAACCGCAACGGTGAAACCAGTCCATTGCGGCAATGGTCCGCCGAATCGGCAACTTTCCCGCATCATCGAGGCACCGCATCGCGTCTCATCATTGGTTTGGTCGTATCCGGTTCATGAGCCCTCAAGAACGCCAGCACCGGTTGCGGGTCATTATTGCGTTCGCGCTGGTGTATCTGCTTTGGGGCTCGACGTACCTCGGGATCCGCATCGCCGTCGACGATGTGCCGCCGGCCACCATGGCGGGAACGCGCTTCTTCATCGCCGGCAGCCTGATGCTGGCCTGGTGCGCGCTCACGGGACGTCAGATCCGCCTCAGCAAGCGCGATTTCATGCGCGTAGGCTCGGTGGGCGTGCTGCTGCTCACCGGCGGCAACGTGGTGGTGTGCTGGTCGGAGCAGTACGTGGCCAGCGGCTTGGCTGCCCTGATCGTAGCCATCGTGCCCATCTGGGTGGTGGTGATCGAATC
>DATIGQ010000076.1 GCA_035454605.1 Terriglobales bacterium | reverse complement strand
AAGGTCGAGGTGCCCATCAACATGAAATTCATAGAGGGCGCGCGCTCTTACGCCGGCCAGAAGGCCTATTCGAAACAGGAGGCCATGGACCTTTTCCGCGGCGCTGCCGCCGTAGCCACCAAACCGTTCATTTATCTATCGGCCGGCGTCTCCAACGCCGAGTTCACGGAGTCGCTGGATCTGGCTGCCGAGTCTGGCGTCAAGTTCGCGGGTGTGCTCTGCGGCCGCGCTACGTGGAAAGACGGCATACCTGTCTTTGGCAAGGAAGGCGCCGCCGCTTTCCGTAAGTGGCTGGAGACCAAGGGCGTCGAGAACATCAACAACGTGAACGAACGCCTGAAGGCCGCAACACCCTGGTTCCAGAAATACGGCGTGAAGAGCGAGGCGGAACTGGCGGCAGACTAGACGGGTTCCGGAATGCTCAAACCGACGTCGGCGGCACAGCGCGGTCGCCCGACGGGATTGTTTATCACTCCCACTCAATCGTGCTCGGCGGCTTGGACGAAACGTCGTACACCACGCGGTTGATTCCCTTGACCTCGTTCACCAAGCGGTTGGAGACGGTCTGCAGCACTTCGTAGGGCAGTTGCACCCAGTCGGCGGTCATGCCGTCTTCGGAGTGCACGCAGCGGATAGCGCAAGTGTAGGCGTAGGTGCGCTGGTCGCCCATCACACCCACGCTCTTTACGGGTAGCAGCACGGCGAACGACTGCCAGACCTTGGTGTAGAGCCCCGCCTTCTTGATTTCGGTGACTACGATGTCGTCCGCTTCCTGCAGGATGGCGACCCGCTCCGGCGTTACCTCACCCAGGATGCGCACCGCCAAGCCCGGCCCGGGGAAGGGCTGACGCTGCAGGATCTCGTCCGGCATGCCCAGGTCCTTGCCGATGCGCCGCACCTCGTCCTTGAACAGGTCCTTGAGCGGTTCGATAAGCTTGAGCTTCATGGTTTCCGGCAGTCCGCCGACGTTGTGATGCGTCTTGATGGTCTGGGACGGCCCGCGCACCGAACGCGACTCGATGACGTCCGGGTAGAGCGTGCCCTGCACAAGCCATTCCACTTTCCCGACTTCGCGTTCGATCCGGTGGGCCTCCTCCTCGAACACGGCGATGAACTCGTTGCCGATGATGCGCCGCTTCTGCTCTGGATCGGTTACGCCGGCCAGCTTCGCCAGGAAGCGCGCACTCGCATCCACCGCAACAACGTTCAGCCCCAGCTTGTCGCGCAGGTTCTGTTGCACTTTGGCGAATTCGTTCTTGCGCAGCACGCCATTGTTGACGAACACGCAGGTCAGCCGACTCCCGAGCGCCCGGTCCACCAGGGTCGCGGCTACCGACGAATCCACGCCTCCGGAGAGGGCGCAGATCGCCCGTCCATTCGCTCCCACGGTCTGCTTCACCTGCGCCACGGTGGCATCAATGAAGTGCTTGGGGGTCCAGTCCGGCCGCGCGCCGCAAATGCCGAACACGAAATTACGCAGGATTTCGGTGCCCCGGGGCGTGTGGTGCACTTCGGGATGGAACTGCACCGCCCAGATGTGCCGGCTCGGATCCTCCATCGCAGCCACCGCATTCGACGACCGCGCCACCTGCCGGAAGCCGGGCGGCAATTCCACCGCATCGTCGCCATGGGACATCCAGACCGTAAGGTTGCGGGGCAGGCCTTCGAACAGGCGCGAACCGTTCAGCAGTTCGATCTCCGCCCGTCCATACTCACGCTTGGGAGCGGAGCGCACCTTGCCGCCCAGCTTGTGGGCGAGAAACTGCAACCCGTAGCAGATGCCCAGCACCGGCGGCCCCAGTGTGAGCACGCGCTCATCCGCGGGCGGCGCATCGGCGTCGTACACCGAGCTGGGCCCTCCGGAGAGGATGATGCCCGCGGGCCCGTAGCTCTTCACCTCATCGAGCGGTGCAGTGCAGGGAAGGACGACCGAAAAGACGTTCTGCTCGCGGATGCGGCGCGCAATCAGTTGCGTGTATTGCGAGCCGAAGTCGAGGATGACGATGGAGTTGGCGTCCATGTTCCACTCTAGCGCAACGTGCACGTCCAGAGCAACGGAACTTTACGGAAAGCGGAGAGCGGATAGCCGTCTCACTGTCGCAGCATCAGCCCGCTGAGCACTCCCTGTTGCTTGGCGATGAGCGAGTCAATGCCGCGTCCCGCCAGCTCGATCATGCGGCGCAACTGCTGCTCGTCGAACGGCTTCTGCTCTGCCGTGGCCTGCACTTCGACGATCTTCCGGGCGCCGGTCATGACGAAGTTCAGGTCCACTTCCGCCTGCGAATCCTCTTCGTACGTCAGGTCGAGTAGGATCTCGCCTTCCACGATGCCCACGCTGGTGGCGGCTACGAAATCCCGCAGCGGCGCCGCCGAAAGCGTCCCCGCCTCCACCAGCCGCTGCATCGCCAGCCCCACGGCGATGAAGGCGCCGGTGATGGAGGCGGTGCGCGTCCCGCCGTCGGCCTGAATCACATCGCAGTCCACCCATATGGTTCGCTCACCCATGCGCTCCAGATCGGTTACCGCTCGCAGCGAGCGCCCAATCAATCGCTGGATCTCGTGCGTGCGCCCGCCCTGGCGCCCCCTCGCCGACTCCCGCGGAGTCCGCGTCAGCGTGGCGCGCGGGATCATGCCGTACTCGCCTGTGATCCACCCCTTACCCGAGCCGCGTCGGAACTGCGGCACCGCTTCCTCGATGGATGCCGTGCAAATCACGCGTGTGTTGCCCACCTCGATCAGGGCGGAGCCCTCAGCGGTGGAGACGTAGTCGGGCACGATGCGCACTGGGCGCATCTGGTCGGCGGCGCGATTGTCCGAGCGGTAGATCATGAGCGAAACGCGATTCTAACAGGTGGACAGGCCTGCAGCCTGCGACCGGGTAGGCACGACAGGATTACCCTCCCAGGTCCACATGGGTGACATCTTCCAGCCGGTGTCCCACGAAGCGCTCTCCGATCCGACGGAACTTCTCCACCGAATCCGTGGCGAAGCACTTCACCCGTGGCGCGTTGCGACGTTCGGGTTCGGGCGACGGCGGCGGCAGGGGATGGACGCGCAATGCTTGCGCGACCACATCCGCTGTGGAATCCGCCGAATCCACGATGGCGACGCTATCCGCCGGCACGCCTGCCAGCACTCTCGCGATGAGCGGTTGCAATAGCGGATAGTGTGTGCACCCGAGCAGCAGCACGTCCGCGCCGCGTGACTCATCTCCGAACGCTTCCTCCAGATAGATACGCGCCACCTGCTCGGTCACCGGGTGTTCGGTCCATCCTTCTTCTACCAGCGGGACCAGCAACGGGCAGGCCTTTTCGTACGCCTGGACACCATGCGTCGCCAGCACCGTGCGGTAGGCATGGCTGGCTACGGTGGCTTCGGTTGCGATGACCACGGCCTTTCGTGATCGCGAGGCGCGCGCAGCCCGTTCCGCGCCCGGCGCCACTACGCCTACCACCCCGATCCGCATTGCCCGCGTGATGGGTTCCAGCGCCAGCGCGCTGGCCGTATTGCAAGCCACCACCAGCATCTCGGCACCACGGTCCTCAAGGAAGCGCGCTGCCGCGATGGCATAGCGCGCCACCGTTTCCGCAGACTTGGTCCCGTAGGGCAGGCGCGCGGTATCTCCGAAATAAAGGAAGTCGGCTTCCGGGATACGCCGCCGCAAGGCTTCGAGCACGGTCAACCCGCCGAAGCCGGAGTCGAAGACTCCCAGCACCGGGTGCCGAGCCGTCACCGGACCTCCTCGATCAGTCCACGGACGCTGGCTGCGTCGTGCACCGCGATCAGGTCGAAGTGGCCGGCCAGGGTTTCGCGCTCGCGTCCGTCGACCAGAAACTTCACCCGCCGGATGGTGGGAAGATTTGCCGTCAGCGTGTCCACCATCGAAACCACGGTGAGGGTTTCGACCAGAACACCCGATCGATGCCCGTCCGCGAAAGCCGCGGTCATGTCGATGACCGCCAGGTCGCCGCGCACCAGGAAAGCGTCCCGCACGTCCGCGCCCGGGTCCAGGGGATGAGGCGAAGGCTTTTGTTGGTAGTGTGCCAGTAGCGCGCGCAGGATCTCACGTGCCCGTGCTCCGGTTTCCTCGGGCACGACGATGGTCTTGTGTTCGCGCCGCACGACGCCCTCGTCGTCATACGCAAGGACCAGGACGACCGGCTCTTCGCGCCCGGCCACCGGCGGAGCCACCGGGCGCTCCAGCTCCAATTCGGTGGCCCGTTCCCGTTGCTGCTGCTGCAGCCGGAGCATGTAGGATCCCAGAACGACGCTGGCCACCACCAGCAGCGCCACGGCGATGGCAAGATGCCTCGGAATCATGGCGTCTGCTCCAGACCGACGCGTGCCGCGGCCACCGCCTGGGCCAGCGCAACGGCTACCGCCTGTTGGTAGGAGGCGGATTCCAGCGTGCGTACGTCCCCATCACGCGGGGCCAACTCCACGGCGATGGCCGCCGCCGCAATGTTGTTCAACGGCCGCAGAGGCGCCGCCGTCTTAAGCACCGCGATCTTCTGTTTCTCCATCTCCCCGTTCACCGCCCCGGCAAGCATGCGGCTGCGCTCCACATAGCCGGCCTGTGCGGTCTCCCAGGGAAGGAACAAGCTGCGCTCCGGTGCCGTGGGCGTCAGCATGGAAGTGTAGAGCCGCACACCGCGGCCTTCGGCACCGGCGTGCAGCGTGAGGTAGACCGCAGCGTGGGAAGCGTTGGCCAACACGGCCCGCGCCTCCATGGGCAGGGTGACGTCATACTCGCGCACCATGGCGGACTGGACGCCGCGTGCCGCCAGTTCCTGACGCAGGCGCCTCGCCAGTGCCAGCACCACGTGCTTCTCCTCCAGGTCGCTCGCCAGCAGCGCTCCCCGCTCTTCGCCGCCGTGCGCGGCATCCACGATCACCAGGAAGCGCGGACGCACTCCTGGAGGCGGCAACGGGGGCAACACGATCGGCGCCTGGACCAGTGGCGAAAGCGCTGCGGTGGAGTCTTGTCCCGGCGGCAGGCCGCTGAGCGAAGCCGGGGGCTCAGGCGCGGCCCGGATCTCCGGAGCCCTCCCAAGTGCCATCACGGGCTGGTTCGGGTCACGGCGTACGATCAGTGTCTTGCCGTCGCCCCCGGCCTCCGCCAACAACCGGCCCGACCCGGTAATGATCAGGACAGCGGCACCATTGACCTCGCTGAAGGTCACGGCTCCGATCGTCTTGTCGTCGAAGCGGAACTTCTTCTGCTGGGAAACGAGCGGGTCGTTGGCAAAGTCCAGCCGCAATCCGTCTTGTCCCGCCAAGATCTCGGGATGCACCGGCTCGGAGAAGCTCAGCACCAGTTCGCTGGTCTCGCCCTTGCGCAGTTCCGCGGTAAAGCGCGTGGCCACGTTCCCGGCAAAAATTCGACGGCCGGCCTCGTGGTCGTCCACTCTCAAGTCGAGCGCGCGGGAGATAAGCCGCGCCGCGTCCTCCACCGGAATGAGCGGCCGGTTGCCTTCCGCTGCGAACTTGGATTCCAGCTTTACTACGCTGCCGGCAAACAGGCCCGTGTTCTTGCCCTCAGTGAACTCACCGCGGATCTCGCCGAACTCCACCTTCCACAGTTTCTTCTCGTGAACGGCGCCCACACGCCCCAGGGGCCGCAGCAGCTCGAGCAGGTCCACGTACTGGCGCCCATCCCGTTCCAGGACCTCAATGCTGTACCGCGCTTTGGGCGTGTACACCGAGAGCCGTTGCTGCTGCCATGAAGGCGCGCGCAACATGGCCGCGCCCACAGCCACGAGCAGCGTCAGCGCCATCAGGGCGCTGCGTTTCCTAATCCAGCGCATAAATGGTCAACCCGCTCAGCAGCTTGGGATAGAAGTCCGTGGATTTTTGCGGCAGCACCTCGCCGGCCAGCGCGATGTCGCGCACCTGTTCCATGCGCACGGGATTCATCAGGAAAGCCACGTTGGCGTCGCGCTGCACCTCGGACAGAGCTGTGCCCGCGTCCCGTACGTAGCGGACGTGCTCAAGCGCTCGTACCTGCTCTTCGGAGACACCAAGCACCCGCTCGATCAGCAACTTGTGAACCTGTACCACGTCCAGCGCTCTCTGTCGCGCCGGGATCCCTTGCAGTGTCTCCTTCACTGCCCCGGCGCGAGCCCGCAACAGGAAACTCCCTTGGGAAGTCGCTGCCAGGACTGCCGTCTCCTCCTGGCCGGCCTCGGCGAGCAGCCTGACCGCACGGCTCGGCTCCAGCGGTTCCTGGCTCACGCCGTGAATATCGAACCAGGCTCGCGCTCCGCGAATCAGGTCTTCGGTGTGGAAACGCTCCAGTCCATGAATGACGCGATGCGTCGGCAAAATTACCAGGCCCGGCGCGTCCATATTTACCAGGGTCATCATCGTGCGTTCAAAAGGAGCGTCCGGTCCGGCTTTAGGGTTGGCCGCACGCTGCTCGTCACGATACTGGAGCGCCGTCTCGTAGCGGTGATGTCCATCAGCAATGATGAGCGGTTTATCAGCCAGCTTCCGTTGTACGCACTGGATCACACCGGGGTCCGCGATGCGCCACAGCCGGTGCTCTACGCCATACTCATCCCTCAATGTTACGTCGGGTTCCTGCTTCGGCTCCAGGACAGCATCAATCTCTCGCTCGGGATCGCCATATAACAGGAAAAGCTGACCGAAGTACGCGCCCGTCGCCCTCAGCAGGTTTAGGCGATCGGCCTTCGGGGCCGAGTGTGTTTGCTCGTGCCGGAACACGACCCCTCGGCCATAATCCTCAAGCGCGCCGGCGACAATCACGCCACGGCGCTCCTGTTCTGCCTCGTTTCCGGGCACCCGGAAGCGCTGCCAGTATGCATACATGGAAGGTTCCGGGTCCGGAAGAAGCACGCCCTGGTCGCGCCACTCGCGAAAAAAGGCCGCCGCCCGTATGTACACGTTATCGCGCTCGTTGTCGCTGGCTTGGCTGTGCCCAAGTTCAATTCGTACCAGGTTGTAGGGGCTGAGTTGGTAGTACCGCTCCTGCATTTCCGGCGTGATCTTGTCGTACGGCTGCGTTAAGACGTCCGCGGGAGAAACCTTCCTGGAGTCGTAGCGCAGCGCGCGGAAAGGGAAGACACGAGCCATCGAGATCGACACTGCGATTGTAGCAAGCGCCCTGACGGCCACGTCGCGCGCCCTTCTTCTTCCGATCTCTGCCACTCGGGCAACCCGCGGGCTGTTGTTCCCACTCGAATGGTATGCGGCTGTGGTAGTATTTGCTCTGGAGTCGCGCATGATGGCCCGCATCGGTGAGGGCGGGTGCGCTCTGGCTCACTCGACCGCGGTTGTCCGGAAGGCCAGGTTCGCCTGCGCTTTGGGGGTTTCCTGGGTCGCATCTTTGTGTGCAGCCGTTGGGCTCCTCCTCCTCGTCCCGGCCGCCGCTCAGGAAGTTCACATCCAGCCCCGGGCGGTGCCGCTCTCTAAAACCGAAATTCCGCCGGACCCCAAGCTGAAAACCCATGGCAACCGGTCCCTTACGGTGGACGTGGACCTCGTACTGGTCAACGTCACCGTCACCGATCCCATGAATCGCTTGGTCACCGGGCTCGAAAAGGAACACTTCCGCGTCTTTGAAGGCAACCAGGCTCAGCAGGTGCGCCACTTTTCCAGTGAGGATGCGCCCATCTCCCTGGGGGTGATCTTCGACCTCAGCGGTTCCATGTCCAACAAGATCGAGAAGGCTCGCGAAGCGGTGGTGCAGTTCTTCAAGACCGCCAATCCCCAGGACGAGTTCTTCATGGTCACGTTCGCGGATCGCCCCGAGGTTCTGGCGGAATTCACCCGCTCCGTGGAGGACATGCAGAACAAGCTGGTGTTCACCGTGCCCAAGGGTCGCACCGCGCTGCTCGATGCCATCTACCTCGGCGTCACCAAGATGCGTGACGGCCAATACGCCAAGAAAGCTCTCCTAATCATTTCCGACGGCGGCGACAATCGCAGCCGCTACACCGAGGGGGAGATCGAGGACATGGTCAAGGAAGCCGACGTACAGATCTACGCGATTGGCATCTTCGATCTTTTCCCCACCACCCCGGAGGAGCGCACCGGTCCGTCCACGCTGGCTTCCATCTCCGAGGTCACCGGAGGCCGAACATTCACCATCAACAGCCCCAATGACTTGGCGGATGTCGCTACGAAGATCGGCATCGAGTTGCGTAATCAGTACGTGCTCGGATACAAACCCACCGATGCCTCGCGCAACGGCAAGTGGCGTAAGATCAAGGTGAAGCTAGTTCCGCCCAAAGGACTGCCGCCGCTGCAGGTCTATGCCAAGTCTGGATACTATGCACCGTCGGAGTAGTGCTGCTCTTCTTTCTTTCCTTTTGATCCTTCTGCTTTGTGCCGGGTTGGCACAGCAGGAACCGCCCGCCGCGCCTCAGGCGCCAGCTTCTCCCTCGAAGGCGCAGGCCTCGAAACAGAGACCCCGAGGCGACGACTCCCAGTTCACGTTCCGCAAGGAGGTAGAAGAAGTCATTCTGCACGCCACCGTAGTGGACCAGCACCAGCGCCTGGTGACCAATCTCCCACGAGAGGCCTTCACGGTCTACGAGGATGGCGAGCCTCAAAAAGTCACCTCCTTCCGTCGCGAAGATATTCCCGTGTCGCTGGGGATCGTGATCGACAATTCGGCCTCAATGATGCGCTCGCGCTCCGCGGTGAATCAGGCGGCCATCAATCTGGTGCGCGCCTCCAACCCCCAGGACGAGGTCTTTGTCGTGAACTTCGCCGACGAGTATTACCTCGACCAGGATTTCACCAACGATATTGCGAAGCTGAAGGAAGCTTTGGAGCGCATTTCGTCCCGCGGAGGGACTGCGCTGTACGACGCGGTGATTGCGTCCGCCGACCATCTGAAGAAGAACGCCAAGTTGGGCAAGCGTGTTCTGCTGGTGGTGACCGACGGCGACGATAACGCCTCCATGTTCAACCTGGAGCAGGCCGTCCGCCGCGTGCAGGACAACGAGGGCCCCACCGTGTATGCCATTGGTATCTTCGAATCGCGGGGAGGCAGCAAGAAGGCCAAACGCGCCCTCAAGGCCATTGCCCAGCAAACCGGCGGCCTTTGGTTTTTTCCCGACGACATGGAAGAAGTGGACACGATCACGCGCAACGTGGCCCACGAGATCCGCAGCCAGTACACCATCGGATATAAACCAGCCCATCCTGAGCGAGAGGGCTACAAGAGCGTCCGGGTCACGGCCCGTGCCCAGGGTTTCAAGAAACTGCAAGTGCGGACTCGCAGCGGGTACTACAACACCCCCTCGGAAACCGGCAGCCAGCCTTGAAGGAAAGCCGAACTCGCTGATTGACGCAAGGTGGCGGCTCCCTTACTCTTGATTTCGGGATGAGATCCGTCAAATCCGCGGAAGCGCAGCGCCTGCGCGTGGCCGAGGACATCACGGAATTAGTGGGCGAGACTCCGCTTCTGCGTCTGCGGCACATCGCCCCTGCCGGTGCCGCGGCCCTCTACGCCAAGCTGGAGTACCTGAATCCCGGCGGCAGCGTGAAGGACCGCGCCGCCATCGGCATCATTCGTCGCGCCGAGGAAGAAGGACGCCTGCGCCCCGGTGCCACCATCGTCGAAGCCACCGCGGGCAACACCGGTATCGGGCTGGCGCTGATCGGCATCCAGCGTGGCTACAGCGTGCTGTTGTTCGTGCCCGAAAAGTTCTCCCGGGAAAAAGTGAAGGTCATGCAGGCGCTGGGAGCGGACGTCCGGCGCACACCGGAAAAGGAGGGCATGCAGGGCGCGATCCGTCGCGCCCGGGAGATGGCCGCTTCCATTCCCGATGCGTTCGTTGCCGCCCAGTTTTCCAATCCCGCCAATCCCGACTTCCACTACGAGACCACCGCCCGCGAGATCTTCGAGCAGATGCAGGGCAACATCGACGCGGTCATCCTGGGTGCCGGCACCGGCGGCACGTTTACCGGCGTGGCGCGTTTCCTGAAGGAGCGCTTGCCGAGCGTGCTGGCGGTGGCGGTCGAGAGCCAGGGTTCCGTGCTCGGAGGCGGACCACCCGGCGAGCACAAGGTAGAGGGCATCGGCAGCAGCTTCATCCCCGAGACCTACGACGCCTCGCTTGCCGATGAGGTCATGATGGTTCACGACCGGGAAGCCTTCGATATGGTCAACCGCTTGGCGCGTGAGGAAGGCGTGCTCTCCGGTTCCTCCGGAGGGGCCGCCGTCTACGCCGCGGTCGAGATCGCCCGACGCCTTGGGGAAGGGAAGCGCGTGGTTACCATCATCCCGGATTCCGCCGAACGCTACCTCTCCAAGAATATTTTTGAAGGCGGAATCTGAAGAAGCGGTTTTCGTTTCACGTTCCTCGCTTCGGGAAAAACCTAGGACGCCGGCACGAAAAGGCTATTTCTTACTTGGCCTGTTTTGACGTTCGAGAAACGAATAACGAGAAACGAGAAGCCAGCCACTAGAATCTAAGAGCCATGAAACTGCCCGGATTTTCCACTCGCGCCATCCACGACGGCCAGGAGCCCGATCCCTCTACGGGTGCGGTCGTAGTTCCCATCTTTGCCACTTCTACCTATGTGCAAGAGGGCATCGGCAAGCACAAAGGATACGAGTATGCGCGGGTGTCCAATCCCACCCGCACCCGGCTGGAGCAGAACCTGGCGTCGCTCGAGGGCGGACGCTCGGCGCACGTCTTCTCCAGCGGCATGGCCGCCATCCATGCCATGTGCACGACGCTCCAGGCCGGCGACCACGTCATCTGCTCGCACAACGTCTATGGCGGCGTGCCCCGCCTGTTCAACCAGGTGCTGGCGAAATTCGGGCTGCAGTTCACCTATGTGGATACCTCCGATTCAACCGCGGTCGAGCACGCCATTCGACCCAGCACAAGGATCGTTTACGTCGAAACTCCGACCAACCCCCTGATGTCGATTTCCGACATCCGCGCCATCAGCCGCATCACGCGGCGCCACGGCGTCGAGCTGGTGGTGGATAACACCTTCATGTCGCCCTACTTTCAACAGCCCATCGCTCTCGGCGCCGACATGACCATCCACTCAACGACCAAATTCCTGAACGGGCATAGCGACGGCCTGGGCGGGGTGATCGTGTGCACCCGGGCCGATCAGGCAGAGAAGTTCGCTTTCCTGCAGAAATCGGCGGGTGCGATCCTGTCGCCGTTCGAGTGCTGGCTGGTGCTGCGCGGGGTGAAGACACTGGCCGTGCGCATGGAACGCCATGATTACAACGGCCGTCGCGTGGCCGCTTTCCTTGACCGTCACCGCAAAGTGAAGGCGGTCTACTATCCGGGGCTGCCACACCATGCGCAACACAAGCTGGCAAAGAGGCAGATGTCGGGCTTCGGCTCCATGATCACCTTCGACTTGGGTTCGCTGGCGGCGGCCAAGCGCATGCTCAGAAAGGTTCGAGTGTGCTCGCTGGGCGAATCGCTGGGAGGAGTGGAGACGCTGATCTCCCATCCCGCCACCATGACCCACGCCGCGCTGGGCCCGGCCGGCCGCAAGGCCATCGGGCTGACAGACGGCATGGTGCGCATCTCGGTCGGCATCGAGGATGTGGAAGACATCATTGCGGACCTCGACAAGGCACTGAAAGCCGTGTAGAGACGCAGCTTGCTGCGTCTCCCGTGCAGCCGGTTGGAGACGTTGCAAGCAACGTCTCTACGTTCCCGGTCCCACTGAATCCGCTATCCACGCCAGGTACTCGTTGCTTCCGTCCTCGATGTCCAGCATGACGCACTCCGGCAGCTCATAGGAGTGCAGCTTCTTGATGGCGGCTCGCACCGCTTCGAACGCCGCGGCCGTAGTCTTGATGACCAGCAGGAACTCAGCGCTCGATTCCACCTTGTTCTTCCAGCGATACACCGATTCCATCGGCCCTACGATGTTCACGCACGCCGCCAGACGCGCCTCGACCAAGCCATGCGCGATCTTCTGCGCTTCTTCCTTCGTTCCCGCTGTCGTCAGCACGATTCGCTTATCGGTCATATAGAATCAGTGGTCAGTTGCCAGTGGTCAGTCTATTCCTGTCCGCCTTGAGCTGCGGCGTCGCTCATGACTCAGATCAAGTTTGGCACCTCCGGCTGGCGCGCGATTATGGCGGAAGAGTTTACGTTTGCCAACGTGCGCCGTGCGGTCACCGGTATCGCCCGCTACGTAGCGTCGCAGAAGTCCTCGGGCGCGAAAGTGATCGTGGCTCGCGATCCCCGCTTCCTCGGCGAGAGCTTTTGTTCCGTGGCCTGCGACATCCTTACCGCGCACCGTATCACGCCGTTGCTGGTGGCGGAAGCTGCGCCCACGCCGGCCATCGCTTTTGAAGTTGTGCGCTCGAAGAGCGACGGCGCCATCAACTTCACTGCTTCCCATAATCCTCCCGAATACAACGGCATCAAGTTTTCGACTCCCGATGGTGCTCCCGCTCTCCCGGAAGTGACCCGGCAGATCGAGGCGAAGATACATGACTTAACCACGGAGGACACGGAGGACACGGAGAAAGGTAAGGCAGGCGGGGCAGCGACGGAAACGATCGAGGTCCGCACTGCCTATCTCGCGCGACTGAAGGAGATCGTGGACCTCGAGGCCATCCGCCAAGCCGGGCTCAAAGTGGCCTTCGACCCGCTTTACGGCGCGGCGCGCGGTTATTCGGATGCGTTGCTGCGCGACGCGGGGGTTCCGGTCACCACCGTGCACGACCGCCGCGACGTGCTCTTCGGCGGCCATGCCCCGGAGCCGGATGATCACCTGCTTGAGGATTTGCGCCGCGCCATGCGCGAGAGCGGGGCACGCATCGGCATCGCCACCGATGGTGACGCCGATCGCTTTGGCATCCTCGATGAAGACGGCGCTTTTCTCCAGCCCAACTACCTCATCGCGTTGCTGTTCGACTACTTGGTGGAGACCCGCGGCTGGCGTAACGGCGTCGCCAAGTCCGTTTCCACCACCAACCTCATCAATGCCCTCGCCGACCATCTCAAGGTCGAGCTGCACGAAACGCCGGTGGGCTTCAAGTACATCGGCGAGCTGATCAAGCAGGACAAGATCGCCATCGGCGGAGAGGAGAGCGCCGGGCTTTCCATACGCCATCACGTCCCGGAAAAAGACGGCATTCTGGCCGGCCTGCTGGCCTGCGAAATGGTCGCCCGCCGCCGCGCCAGCCTCTCCCAGCAGCTCCGCCGCCTGTTTGACCAAGTTGGTTCCTTCTACCCGCTTCGCGAGAACTTCCGCTTGACGCCGGAGGTGAAGGAGAAGTTCACTGCTAAGTGCGGTCAGGATCCACGCGAGCTGGCTGGACAGCGCGTAGCTCGCGTCGTCCGCACCGACGGCCTGAAGCTGGTGTTCGACGACGGCTCCTGGGTCTGCTACCGGCTCTCCGGAACTGAACCGGTGGTGCGCGTCTATTCCGAGGCGCGCTCCCCGGAGGATCTGGAAAAGCT